>JAEUQN010000200.1 GCA_016789725.1 Blastocatellia bacterium
GTGCGGTTGTTCGTGCGGCTTCCGTTCGCACGGCTTCCGATTGCGTGTCAACTTCGACCGTCGAGGTTGCTGCCGGGAGGGCAGGTTCGTTGACTTGCGCGAGTATTCGACGCACAACCTCACTGACTTGCGGTACTACAGTGATCGTTGGTTTTCCCTGCGGCAACAGCGCATCGGCAGGCACAACCTCGGCTGCTGAGGCAACTGCAACGGAGACCGTCTCTGTGATCAAGGCCCCAGACTGCGGTAAAGCAGTGTCAGGATGATTCTCTGCGACCAAAGTTTTTACGGCGGCCATTGCCAGTTTTATTGCTTCAGAATTGCCCTGGACAACGACTGGAGTAAACAACGCCCGCACTTCAACAGACGCCCAGGAGACGTCTTTCTGCCCCTTTACGATCTGCGGCTCCGACTCACTCTTAACTTGCTGAACCGCACCATTGATTTCACCCGTGGGCGCTTTTATGGAGGCAGTGGGCAGAGAGGGAGGCTCGTTTTTGGGAGTCGCGCTTTCCACAGTTTGTTCCTGTAACCCCACTATCTTGACCGGCTGTTCCTGTAATTCGATGATCTCGATAATTTCGCGCTCAATTGATGCCACAGCACCTGGCACTGGCTGTTCTTGTAATTTCGCAGACGTCTCATCCGAACTCGATTGCATAACAAAAGGGGAGGAGGAAGGTTCAAGCGCAAGCGGGCTTTCTATCAAAACCGGGGAAGCTTTCTGCTGAGAATCAACCTTGCGCGTAGTGAGCGGCGGCGAGATGGCCGGAGTTGGCAACGCTGGTTTTTCCAACTCTCGCGTCTCCACAGAATTATTGCGCAGCATCTCTGGTTCGCGGTGTGGCGCATCGGGAGTGGTCGCGCGTGACTCATCTTTGACTTCCTGGCGAAAGGTGACGGCTGGATTCAGGTCAGGCGATTGTTTTGAAATCACCCCCGACAAACGATCTGGTGAAGGCGTTTCCTTGGTCTCAGGGGCGGCTATTTTTTCCGAAGATGTTGCGGGAAGCACATCGGGTTCGGTGGAATCCGCCGGGCGGGTGGTTTCTGCTGAAAATGTCAGGGGAGTTGCGTCAGCAGATTGTGAGCTGGCATTTGTTGGCACGGCCATCTTTTCGGGCAACTCCGATTGTATCTGGGATGATTCTGCCATTGAAGCTGACACAGTGTTGCGGGCTTTGGGGGTGTCAGTGATCTCAACTGAAGCAGATTTGCTATCCCTGGAGTTTAAGAAGTCTATTGGCAAAGTAAACCCTGACGCAGCCGGAGTTGGTGCGAAGGTTTGCGCTGGCACTTCGGAAACAGTCGCCATCTCAGTGACCGGCGCGGATTGAGTGGGCGTGTAGGCGGCGGCCAACAATGACGCGAACGCCTGCGCCGCATCCTCAGGAGGAAGAGGTTCTGCCGCCACTTCATTGGTCGGGGCAGCAGCGGTTGCAAACCAATCCGCAAAATTCGAGATTCCCATCATGATGTCCCTCGCATGCGACGCACTGTGGCAATGGTCGCTAATTCGTCCATCAGGCTCTGCTCTTCGCGTGCCAACTCCGCGACGTAGCGGGCGTAATATTGTTCGCGTAATTTCGCCGTGGCTTCGGCGGCGGCGGAAGCCTTGATAAGTTCTTGCAGCCTGGTTTCCCGACGATGTTCGCATTCATCGTGATGCAAACGAGCGGCGGTCAATTGGCTGTCCAGCGTCACCAGATATTCGGTGTGCATTTGCGCTTCGTGTGGCTGGAATTCTTTGGTTTGCAAATGAGCGGCATACGCCGCAACTGCTTGATTGATTGCGCCGCGAAGCTCTTCAATTTTTGCGGCGGCGCTGGCGACCTCAGACGCGGCTTGAGCCAACGCCCGCTCAGCATCTTCGCGCTCCTGCTCGCGCAAATCGTGGAGCGTTTGCAATGAAAACTTGAAGCGTTTCATGCTCTACCCTCCTGCGCGCCAACCGTGAGCAAATGCGAAATCGCATCGGCAAGGTTGACGGCATCATCCCGATCCTGTCGCAGATAGCCGATCATTTTTTCGTAGCGCGCAATCGCCTCGTCCACACGCCGATTGCTGCCCGATTGGTATGCGCCAATGTTGATAAGGTCTTCAGCCTTTTCATACGCCGCCAGCAACTCACGAATATACCCGGCAGCCGCGCGATGTTCTTTGGTTGTAACTTCAGAAAAAAGGCGCGAATTGCTGTGCAAAATGTCTATGCACGGATAATGATTGCGAGCCGCAAGCGCCCGCGAAAGAATGATGTGTCCGTCCAGAATTGAGCGCACCGAATCGGCGACAGGTTCGTTCATATCGTCACCTTCGACCAGCACCGTGTAAAAGCCTGTGATCGAGCCACCCGATGAAAAATTGCCCGCGCGTTCGAGCAGTCGAGGCAACAACGCAAACACCGATGGCGTGTAACCGCGCGATGAAGGCGGTTCACCTGCGGCTAATCCAATCTCACGCTGCGCCATCGCAAAGCGCGTGACCGAATCCATAATCAACAGGACGTTTGCGCCCTGATCCTTGAAGTATTCAGCAAGCGCGGTGGCGGCCAAGGCCGCGCGAATCCGCACAAGCGGCGCATCATCCGAGGTCGAAACCACCAATACTGAACGCTTCATGCCTTCTTCGCCGAGTTCGCGTTCGATAAAACCACGCACTTCGCGGCCCCGTTCGCCGATCAACGCAATGACGTTCAAATCGGCGGCGGTGTTTTTTGCCATCATTCCGAGCAAAGTGGATTTGCCGACGCCAGAGCCGCCAAAGATGCCGATGCGTTGCCCAACTCCAACGGTCAGAAGCCCGTCAATTGACCGCACACCCGTACTCAGCGGATCGCTAATATTGGCGCGGGCCAGCGGATTGGTAGAATCACGATGCAGCGGGTAATGATCTTTGGCTTCAATCGGGCCGCGATCATCCAGTGGTCGTCCCATCGCATCAATCACACGACCTAAAAATCGTTCGCCGACGGGAACACTCGCCGACGTTCCGGCAGCAATAATGGAATCGCCCGCGCGCACCCGCGGCATTCGTCCCAATGGCATCAACAACACGGTTTCATCGCGGAAACCAACCACTTCCAATTCGGCATCTGGCTCGCCTTCCTGCCCTTTGAGCAAGCACATATCGCCGACCGATACCGCCGGGCCGTTCGATTCAATGACCAAGCCAACCGCGCGCGAAATGATGCCGGAGGAGGTCATCGTTTTAATCTCGCTGAGCCGTTTGAAGTAGGGGGCGAGCAGCGACGAAACATCGGCCTGCGCATATTGCTCAATCGTGTGTTGTCTGATCCAGCCCATAATTACTGCGGAGAATTACTGAAAAAAGCCTCGCTCAATGCTGGCGAATTGTTGTTCGATGCGGGCGTCCATGTCGCCGTGATCGCTTTGGATCATGCAGCCGCCGCGTCCAATCGAATGATCGCCGATGAATTCCAGCGCGCTGGTATTGCTTAATTCGTGGCGATGCTCGTTGACGTAGGCCAAATCGTCCGGGTGCAAAAATACTTTGGCGACCGCGCGCGGATGTAATCGCTCCAACGCCACGCGCACCAGCGTTAACACAATGTCAGCATCGGCGGTCACCTCGCGGTGGACGACTTTACGGGCGACCTCCAAGGACAATTTCACCAAATCACGTTCGGCGCGAGCGGCAATCAGCGCGTACAGCGGCTCCAATTCATTCACTGTATGGGCAAGCTTTTCGCGCAGGTCGGCGACCGCCGCATTCACATCTTCATCCACTTTGGCGCGCGCTTCGGCCAAACCTTTTTCATAAGCGTCGCTTTCAATTTGAGAGATTCGCGCTTGCGCCTGCGCCAGCAAATCGCTCGCGCGCGACTGTGCCGAAGCGATGATTTCCTGCGCTTGCCGTTCTATTTCCGCAAAGTCAGGATGCGGCATGGCCGAGTCTTCTCTCAATTCATTGAGCGATGATTCGTCAAAGACTGCCTCAGCGACCGGGTCTGCTTTGACGGGGATAGTAAAGGGAGCGAAGGCCACGCCAAATGGTGGCCCGCTTTTGAACACCCTAGCTGACATACCCATCCTCTCCGCCCTCGCCACCGCCGAGGTTGATGATGCCCTGCTCTTCCAGTTCGCGCATAATGTCTACGATTTCGCGTTGTGCGCCTGTGACATCTTTGACTTTGACCTGGCCCATGAAATCCATTTCTTCCTTCATCATTTCAACCGCACGGGAAGACATATTCGTGAAGAACCGGCTCTGCAATTCGGCAGTAGTTCCCTTGAGCGCGAGCGCGAGCACTTTTTTGTCCACGCGTTGCAACAGTTCGCGGATGCCGAGATCGTCAACCAACAGGAGATCATCAAAGGTCATCATCAGGTTGCGAATCGCCAGCGCGAGTTCAGGATTGCCGGCTTCAATTTCTTCGAGCATTTTCTGCGCCACGTCGCGTTCGAGCCGATTACAGATTTCGGCAACCGGACGCACGCCACCCACTGCCTGCCGATTATCGTTCCCAATGGCTTTGAGCTTGTGATCCAGCACGACAGAAATTTGCCGGATAACATCCTGCGAAATGGATTGCAGGCTCGCCATGCGCAAGGCAATGTCCGCGCGCTGGGCTTCCGGCAAACAACGCAAGGTGGCCGCCGCTGTTTGCGGCTCAAGGTGCGCTAAAACCAGTGCGATGGTTTGTGGATGCTCATTTTGAAATAACTTGGAGAGTTGCTGCGGGTCAATTTTTTGTAGTGCGTCAAAGCCCACTGTGGACTCAAGCGAACGCGTGATGCGATCCAACAGGCGACGTGCCGTTTCTGGCCCGTAAGCTTTGGTGATGAGCCGCTTGGCATAATCAATTCCGCCCGTCACAACGTAATTGCGCGCCGTCAGCAATTGCTCGAATTCCTGTAATACTTCTTGTGAAACTTCGGCAGGGATTTGCTGTAACGATGCCAGCTCACGCGAGATGGCCTGAACCTCGTCTTCTTCCAAAAAGCGGAAGACTTCGCTGACCACTTCGTCATCCAAGGACACACAAAGGATGGCGGCTTTGCGCGTGCCGGAGAGAGTTTCTGTCAAACGTCGGACCGCATTTCCCGTTTGCACCACCGGGAGTAAAGAGGGGCGGTCATCGTCATCATCGAGCGCCTCAAGCATTTGAGCCGCAGTTGCTACTTCAGCCATAGTCAGTTCCTCTTCAAAATCAAAGGTAAAATTTCGAGCCTTGCCGTTTGATTTTTCAGCTCCGGGTTTCGTGCAGCCACGTGCGCAGAGTCATCGCCACGAGTTCTGGTTCCTGACGACTGCGTTCTGTTAATCGCTCACGCACCACCATTGGTGAAGACAAATCCACCGGAGTCGCACCAGATGCCGTGACTCCTGAGTTGGGATTCAATTCGGATTCTTGCGGTGAATTCATTTCAGCCTCCAATTCGGCAACCGTTCGGGGGGTTGTATCGCTCAGCAATTGCGCGACGGTTGCGGATTCTGAGGGCGGCGCTTCAAGTTGATTTTCGCGCCGTTCTGCGGGAATAGCTTCTCTGAGGGTTTCCGCTGTGGCGGCGGTCCCAGCGGTTTCAGGCGTTTCCACTGCCGCCAACAATTTGGGTTCTGATTCAGTCGAAGAGGTAAGGGCTTTTTGGGCTGGACGCACAACAAAGAAAATCAATAACAGCGCGGCCAAAACCAGCGAACCATATTTAATTCCGGTCAGCACCATATCCCGATAGCGATCTAACCAGGTGGGCTTAGCAGCCTCGTCGTCTGTTTTATTGAAAGGGAATGATTCGACGACCACCTGATCGCCACGTTTGGGATCAACTCCTATCGCCGCAGCGACCAAATCCTGAATTCGTTTCAACTCTTCAGGCGCACGCGCGACTGAAGCACCGTTCACTGCTTTATGATCCACCAACACTGAGGCCGAAAGTCTGGTAACGCGGCCTAGTCCGCCAATTGTGCGCCGCACCGTTTTGTCAATTTCATAATTGAGCGTTGAGGCATTGCGTTGATCGGGAGCCACTTGCGCGGGCATTGCGGGCGTGGGCTGAGGAACGGCCTGCCCTTGCCCATTGACGGGAGGAGGCGTTGGCGTTGGTGTTGGCGTTGGCGGCGGCACCCGATTATTAGGATCATTGCCCCGCGCCCCAACAACGCCGCTAATGATGGGGCCGGGCGTCCGATACTCCGCCGAGCTTTGCTGAGATCGAATGACCGCCGATTGCGGATCGTATTTCTCTTCGGTTTGTTCGATCTGGCTGAAATCCACTTCGGCGGCCACGTCCGCCTGTACGTGTCCTTTGCCAACCACAGGTTCAAGCAACGCCACGATGCGAGATGCTGTTTCTGTTTCCAGTTTTTGCCGCGTTTCCAGGTGTGAGTTGAAAACATTGGCTCCACCAGTTGCGCCTGTATTGCGTCCGGGAGCTGATAACAATCGCCCGCGATTATCCATCACGGTGACATCCGATGGATCAAGACCTTCGGTAGAGGAAGCCACCAGATTAACGATGGCATCGGTGCGTTCCCGCGACAGTTCGCGCGATTGTCGCATGCGCAAAACCACCGACGCTTTTCCCTTTTCTTTCTTTTCAGCAAAGACCGATTCGCGTTGTGGAGTAATGTGAACGCGCGCTGTTTCAACTTCATCGAGGCCTTCGAGCGTGCGAGCCAATTCGCCTTCAAGCGCCCGCTGATAACTTACTTTTTGCGAGAAATCGGTTGCACCGAAATTGCCTCGATCAAAAATGTCGAAGCCAACGTGACCGCCGGTCAGCGTTGAGGAAGCCATTTGCAACCGTAACTCTGACACTCGCTCGGACGGCACACTAATGACGGAACCGCCACCGGACAGTTGATATGGAACATTGGACGCTTTCAACTGTTCGATAATCGCCTGCGCATCCGTGTTCTTGAGATCAGAAAACAGTACGCCATATTCGGTTTGTGAGCCGAAGTACACTAAGGTCCCCATCAGCACCAAAGTACCGGCCACCGCGCCACCTACAGCCATTCGCTGTCGCAGCGTCAGCCGGTTCCACAAAGCAATCCATTGCGAGAAAAATTCAGGCATTCGGTCGTTTAGATAAAAAGTGTCGGCGTTATGTACCGAGCATTGAGGGCAGAGCGCTGTATCTTGGGAAGCAGCTCTCTATTACCTTCAAGACTCAGACTTGCATTCGCATTACTTCTTCGAAGGCATTGATAAATTTATTGCGCACTTGCAGCGCAAGCTGAAAGCTCAGGTCGGCGGTTTGCAACGCAACAACGGTACGATGCAGGTCCTGGGATTCGCCCGTCACAGCTTTCCCGATTTCCTGCTCGGCCCCTTTTTGCGTGCGATCCAGGGCTTCGACCGAAGTTTTCACATACTCACCAAAGGAGGAAGAACCAGCGCCCATGATCGAGCCGGCGAGGGTGGGCGACGCGATTGGTGAGGGCGTCGTCATTGCTAAGGTTCCAGAAGTTTTCATTACGATTCACCTAACTTGAGTGTGGCCCGCGCGAGTTCTTTGGCCGTATTGAAGGCTGTCGCATTTGCCTCAAACGAGCGCGTGGCGGAAATCATATTGACGGTTTCTTCGAGCGGGTCTACATCCGGTAACTTCACATAGCCATCGGCGTCCGCATCGGGATGCCCCGGATCAAAGCGACGAATAAATTGATCGGCGGGTGCCAGTTCAGTGCTGACGCGCACACCCTGTGGCGCACTATTTTGCGCATCGGCAAACAGACCGCCCGCAAACGGAGAGGCCGGAGAATCTGAAAATGGGTTCTCCGGCGGAATCGGCACGGTTTGAAATAGCATATCGCGGCGACGATATGGCCCACCTTCGCTGGTGCGAGTGGAATGCGCGTTAGCCAGATTCGAGGCCGCTGTTTCCAATCGTTCCCGTTGCGCCGTCATTCCTTGCGATGAAATTTTGAAGATCGTGAAAAGTGACATAGTGACTTAAGAGCTGACAGCAAGCTCACCTTTGAGCTTCTCTGTTTACCTTCCCTCACGAATCGCCGTCCGCAATGTACGAATGCGAGATTGCAGCATCGTGGTTCCAGTCAGATAGTTCATGCCAGCATTGGACAGCGTTGCCATCTCCTGCCCGGCATCTACGTTATTGCCATCCAGACCAGACGCGCGATTGGTTTGCGCGACGGTACGCGGCGTCTGCTCCAGGAAAGGCGTTGCGCTGGTAGTCCCCGGCGTCAGAGCCTCTTGCCTGGCTTGCTCCAGATAATCAGCAAATTCCAGTTCCTGTGCCTGAAAGCCCGGCGTATCCGCATTGGCCAGATTGCTCGCCACGATTTGCGCGCGACGACTGTGTACATCTAAAAACTGCGCCAATAGATTTGTAATTTTGTCCAGACCAGGTGCGTCCATAGTCCAATACCTCCAACGGCAGGCTTAGCAACCGACGTGCCTGAAAGGTAATTGGCGAAATTATTGGAGTTATCAGAATCGGGAGGAAAAAAGGAGGGAGTTTCAATGCCAGCACACCGACACTTACACAAGGCAATGCCGTGTTTTCGTCACCCAGTTAACAGAACTCAAGCAAATTGACCGAAATCAGACGGGCTTTTGTCACTCTAATTTATTTTCTTCTTGCATTACCTTAAGTTTTCGCTAAACTGCCGCCTGCCTCGTACCTAAATACAACCCTGAATACAACCCTAAACTCAACGATGCTGGCCCACAATTTTTTTTCAGACTGATTTCCGTCGCGGTTTCCTCTCAAGCAGACTACGCCCCTTTTGAACACGGCATGGGATTCTTCACAACTTGACGAAAACCCCTTTCCCAAAACGAGTTCACGAAAGTCATGTTTCCGCCTTGAAAACCAGTCGTAATTCTTGAGCGCGCCTGTCACTAAGCGAGCGCGCTGGTTTGGTATCCCTACAATGAAAACAAGGATTTTATTGGTCGAAGCTGATCTGCAAGTGCGGAACATGGTATTGCAATCCATCACCCTCGAATACCATGCCACTGCCGTCCGAAGCGCAGAAGAGGCCGTTGACCTGTTAGAAAAAGAAGCCTTCGATATTGTCGTCCTCGACATCAATTTGCCGGGTATGTCGGGGCTGGATTTATTGCAACATTGCCCGCGTCTGCGACCCGGCATCATTACCATCGTGATTACTGCGCATGCCACCATCGAAACCGCCGTCGAAGCCATGAAGCGCGGAGCCACTGAGTTTTTGATGAAGCCGTTGAGCACGGAAGATTTGATGAGCGCCTTGAGCGTGGCGGCTGAACGTGTTTCGCGCCAGGCTCTGTCGAGCGCAGGCAGCGGGATGGCTCCCGTTGACATTGTGGCGGAATCGCACGTGATGCGAACGCTGCTCACGCAGGCAACTTCCATCGCGCCTTTCAATACAACAGTGCTGATTACAGGTGAAACAGGAACGGGCAAGGAATTGGTCGCCCGCGCGATTCATCAACACAGTCCGCGTCATCAACGTCCGCTCGTCGCACTGAATTGTGCGGCAATCCCGGAGCAATTGCTTGAAGACGAACTTTTCGGTCACGTCAAAGGTGCGTTCACGGGCGCGCATACCGCGCGCATCGGACGCTTTGAGCAGGCCGACGGTGGCACCTTGTTTCTGGATGAAATTGGCGACATGAGCCTGCCGTTGCAAGCCAAATTGTTGCGTGTGTTGCAGGAGCGCGAATTTGAAAAGCTCGGATCGTCGCGCACCACGAAAGTAGACGTGCGAATCGTGGCGGCCACCAGTGCGGATTTGGAAAAGCGCGTTAGTGATGGCAGCTTCCGGGCGGATTTGTATTACCGCTTGAATGTGGTCCATTTGCGGTTGCCTGCACTGCGCCTGCGCCGTGAAGATATTCAACCACTGGCGAAACAATTGTTGGTGCGCTTTTGTACGAGTGCCGGTTTGCCGCCCAAAACCATTTATCCTGACGCCTGGGAAGCCTTGACCAGTTATTACTGGCCGGGCAATGTGCGGCAACTTCAAAACGCGATGGAGCGCGCAGCCGCCCTGTCGGGAGCACGTCTGGACATTCAATTGTATGACCTGCCGGAAGAGGTACGCGGCGGCGCGGAATTCGGTATTAGCACTCCGCTGGCCGATGTCAATCTGCCGGTCCCGGCGATCCCCACGGCGATCCCCGATGAAGGATTGAGTTACGAAGCCATCGTCGCCACTGTCGAGCGCGAACTGTTGCTGAAATCGCTCAAGAAAACGGGTGGAAATAAAGTTCGCGCAGCTAAGCTTTTGCATATGAAACGCACGACATTTGCGGAGAAATTGAAACGGCTGCAACCGGACGTTGAGGATGATTTACTGGAAGAATATCAGGCCAATTGATCGCAGGCCACCGCCGGTATCCGACCTTCATTGAGGTAGGCCGTCAATCCTCGCTGAACCTGATTAAGGTGCTGTTGCTCCTGTGCAACTTCCTGCCGCACCGTCAACAATAAGGGCTGGGTCTGACGATCCTGTGCCTGCACACTATTCACCAATTCTGCAATCCGAGTAACGGTTGGGCTTTGCATCGCAGTTTCTGCCGCCGCGCCCAGCCGTTGCCGCATCTCGGCAATCTGACGATGGTAAACTTCCAGACGTTCGCCGAGCGTCGCGCGCTCTGACGTAATGCGGATGATTTCGTCAAAGTCGCGTGCCTCAACTGCTGCGGTTTCGCCGCGCGAAAGAGCCAACAGTGATTCCAGGTCTTTGCATTGCTCAATTAGCAAATCAAGCAGCGTATCGGCCTCAGCGGTGATCCTAGATGCAGTGGTCATAGCAATTGGGAATACGAACGGAAGCGCCGAGAAGGCTTAGGCGATTAGTTGATGGGAGCCAGCAAAAGAGGGGACACCTGCCGCCGCAAAGGCAGGAGCAGAAGCAGGAGCTTGTGCGGCCCAAGCATCCCGAACAGGCTGCAATAATTCGGCGGCCTGCCCCATTTGAACGCTATCCAATGCAGCACTGGCTTTGAGAATTTGCAGCATCAAGCTGGTGTAAAATAAATCCAGCGCGGGGGCAACATCTCCGCCACGTTCAAAATCCAGGATAGATTGTAAATACGTGATGATGTCGAGTGCGCGATTGGTGTGTTCGGCTTTCGCGGGGAGGTCACCGACCATCATATCGGCAGCCGCCAGGCGAAGGAATTTTACGGCTCCGTCATACAGCATAATGATTTGCTGCAAAGGATTGGTTTCTGCATTAGCCACCCGACCATAGGCCGCCAGCGGATTAACTCGGCTCGACATGTACGTGTCTCCTCAGGAAATTCTTATTTGGATTTGCTTGCATTTTGGGCATCGAAGAGGTTCGTCAGTGCGGTTCCCTGCCCATTTAGTTGATTGATCGCAGCATCAGCCGCCGCAAATTGTCTGGTCAGCGTTTGCCGTAAGCGGCTTAGACGGGCGAGTTGATCGCCGACCGTTTTCTCAATGTTTTTGATGGAGGACTCATTGCCTGTGATCGCATTCTTGACCAGGCCGGTAACACCATCGCTGAGCGCGGTGAAGGCATCATAAAATTTGTTCGCCAAGCCCGTATCGGTCTCAGACAACCCGGAAAATAACGAACGCGCATCACTGAACGAATTTGAGAGCGCGGAACTGAGAGTCGTATTGTCCAGGGTGAGCTTTCCATCGTCGCTACGCCCAATGCCAAGCTGAGTGAGATTGTCGAAGGTGCCGCCATTGTCAGTCGAACTCAGGCCAAGAGCGGTGCGAAGTTGCGTTTGCACGGATTGCAAGGTGCTATCTCCGGCCAAAACGCCTGACGCTCTACCGTTGCTGCCTTTAGCATACTGCCCGGCAATAAAATCCTGCACGTCATTATAGGCATTAACAAAACTGCGGACACGCGCTTCAAAGTCATTTCTGCTGGTTGAAACGGTGACGGTTGCAGTGCCGGTATTGACCAGATTAAAGGTGACCCCGGAGATTGCATCCGACACCGCATTCGATGATCGTGTCAGACCAAGTCCGTTGAGCGTGAAGGTGGCATCCAGCGCAGAAAAATCGTTGGTCGCACCTGGGGGATTCAAAGAAGCGATGGTCAAATCGGCCTGGGTTCCGGTAGAGGTCGTTTCGACTAATTCCACTCTTCCTGCCGTTCCGGTTACATCGGAAGTCAAGACCAGCTTGTTTTGCGTACCAGCAACATCAGTGGCAACAATCGTGGCGGTGACGCCTGCGTCGGCGTCATTGATAGCATCGCGCAGCCCCGCCAGCGTGTTGTTATCGGAATCAATCGTAATCTCTGTGCCGGTTGAGGCACCACCTAAACGCAACTCGAAGGTCGCGGTGGTTGCTCCTCCTGCCAGCACCGCCGTTTCAGCCGAAGCATAGGCACGAGTAGCCTGCGTCAAATTGCTGGCTAATCGTGTCACGGACAGATTGAACGCACCTGTCGCCGCCGAAGCGTCCGCCACAGCCGTCACCTTGTCAGCCGCATTGGACGAAGTCGTGCGCCCCGTTCCGAGGTCTTTATTGGTTAGCGCATTCGCCGCCTCAGTGAGCGTCGCCAGCTTTGTATTAAGCTGTTTATAGGCGTCATTGCGTTTGGTGAATTGGCTACTTCGGGATTGGAGCTGACTGAGAGGACGGCTCCGTTCCGTCAGGATTGCTTCCGTCAATTGACTGAAATCAATTCCACTGCCCAATCCGCTGAAACTGGCTATAGAAGCCATAGATACCTTCTCCTTGTATTACGGCTCGGATTTAAAAAGATTCCCAAGCCCAGACCTTAAGCCTGGGAATCCCACTTAGGCTTTTTGATTGACGAATTGCCCTTGCAACTTGAACTTGCCCAGTACTGCTGCCAATCGCAAAGCAGTTTCAGAGGGAATTTGTTGGAGAGCTTCGCCGGATTGTTGATCTACCCACTCAACGACAATGGCCCCTGAGTCCTCATCCTGACTAAAGCGCAGAGAAATATTCGTATCCTGGATTGCATCCTGAATTTGCTTGGTTACTTTCTCCAGTTGCGCGGCGTCTTTCTGAGGGAAGGAGTTCGTTTCCTCCGTACTATTCGAACTTCGTAAAGGCACAGAGGGTGATTCCACTGCGGGCGAGCCAGGTTTCAGATAGGCATCTGGCCCTGTATTGCTCACCGGAGTAAAAGAAACTGATGTAGAAAAAGATTCGACTTGCATTGTGCCTCCACAGGTAAACTTCCGAATGGCTCAGTGGCGAGTTACTAAAGAAAAGTAACTCGCCACCAAGTGCTCGCAAAGCGGAAGCCCTTAACGATCCTGCCTACGAGTTATCCTCGGAGTAAGGAAAGCACGGCTTGGCTTGACTGGTTGGCTTGTGCCAAGGCGGCGACACCGGCTTGTTGCAACACGGACAGACGCGCCAGGTTGGAAGCCTCTGCCGTCACGTCCGCATCGCGGATGCGCGATTCGGCGGCCTGGAAGTTCGTGACCTGTGAAGTCGCCAGTTCAATGGATTGTTGCAGACGATTCTGCGCCGAACCCACCGTACCTTGAACCGTACCGAGACTGGCAATTGCGGTTTTCAAAGCATCCAAAGCTGCTTTCGCACCGCTCACGCCACCCGTCAACGTTCCTGTCGTGGCGGCGGTTGATGTTTGCAGATCATTAATATTTCTATCGAGAACATCTGTCGTACCGGTGCTATGACTAATTGCTAAATTGAAGTTCTTCAAGGAAACGAATTGAATGTTTGAGCTATCGGCTTTGTCAACGATGGCATAGATGCCTTTGGAACGCAGCGTCAGGTCGTC
>JAEUQN010000201.1 GCA_016789725.1 Blastocatellia bacterium
CAGAAAGCAGTTATCATCGTTCCCCTGGTAGCCAGGCTTTTTCCCAAAGCATTGTGCCGGAATTGAAAAGAGTCAGGTTGGAGCCTTATTGCTAGTGGTGACAACCTTTCTCGCTAGGGTTATAAGCGCTTCACTGAGGAGAACCTCACCTGGACGAAAACTGAAGTGGCTAAGATTTTAATTGCAGATGACATCGAAGGCGTACGCCGGATGCTCACTCAAACGCTTGAGGATGAGCATCGTGTGTTTCAAGCTCACAACGGGCTAGAGGCTGTGCGCCTGGCAGAAAGCGAAAGTCCCGATCTGGTGATCCTTGATTTGGATATGCCGGTGATGGATGGCGTCGAAGCAGCACGTCAAATCAAACAGAAATTTCCATACCTGAAAATTGTGGCCATGACCGGACAACCTAATAGTGAAAACGCGCGTTCGGTCAAGGAAATTTGTGACTCCTTCCTCGAAAAACCTTTCCGCGTAGTTGAATTACGAGACATCGTAAAAACAGTGCTTGAGAGTTAACTACTCATACCGCAAGGCTTCCACCGGCTGAATTTTCGCGGCGGCCCTGGCCGGGTAAATCGTCGCTAAAAAGCTGATGGTTACTGCCAGCAAGGCGATCAACGCACAAGGTAGCGCACGCACTTTCAAGGTGATATGTGAAATCGAATAGATTTCTGCCGGGATCGAAACCAGCTTGTAGCGATTTGCCAACCAACTGACACTCAGTCCCAGCACCACGCCCAACAATGCACCAACAATGCCGATCATCAGGCCTTGCCACATGAAAATTTTACTAATACTGCGCGGCGGCGCGCCTTGTGCCCGCAGGATTGCAATGTCGCCCTGCTTTTCAATCACCGCCATTGTCAATGTAGTGATGATATTGAGCGCCGCAATTGCAATCAGCAGCGAAAAGAAGGCAACGATCAACGACTGTTGCAACTTGAAAGCAGCGAACAACGAACGATTCAACTCCTGCCAGCTTTGCGTCATGAACCCCTTACCCGCGGCGTCGAGAACGCGCTGTCCAATTTCGTTCACGGCATACAAATCTTCGACTTTCATTTGAATGACGCCCGCAACATCGCCCTCCCCATTGAGTCGTTGCGCGGCGGCTAACGACACATAAGCCCAGTGCGCGTCATATTCATATAAGCCCGAAGCTGAAATGCCAACGACGCGAAACTGGGCGGTCAAGGGCGTCGTGCCAACAGGTGTCAAGCGAGTCTTCGCCGAATATGCGGTCACGACATCTCCAGGCCGTAAATTCATGCTTCGCGCGAGTTCTCGGCCCACGATTACACCGTCGGGTGATGGCCCGGTTGCAGCGATAGGCACAGGGGCTAAATCTTTCGGATCGCCTTCAATTGTAGTGGTGAAAACCTCGTTGGCGGCGTTGTTATCTGTGCTGAGATCTACCCCTTTCAGAATAGCGGGTTCCTGCCGATCATTCGCACTGAGCAACACCTGATCGTACATCGTGGCGGCAGCAGCTTTCACGCCTGCAACTTGGCTGAGGCGTGCTGTCAACGCCTGATAATCAGCAATGCCGCTATTATCTGGCTTGAGCAAATTCAAATGCGCCGTGCCGCCGAGGATTTTGTCCTGCACTTCTTCGCGGAACCCTGTTGCCAGCGCTAAAGCCACGAGCAACGCGGCCACGCCAACCGCTATCCCTGCAATGGCGACGCCCGTGATGACGGAGACGGCGGCTTGACGACGTTTGGCGCGCAGGTAACGAAGCGCAATAAAAAGCTCATAACTCATATATCAAAAGGCAAAAGGCAAAAGGCAATTCTCAAAAACAGACTTCGGCGGGCGTTTGCCGTTTGCCTTTTGATTTCAGGTAACACCTTTTTTCTCCAGCTTCACCATCGCTGAAAGATACGGGTCCTCGAGTTGTAACGTCGAATGCGTGAGGCTAAATTGACTTGCCAGCAATTCGCGCAGTTCCCGTAAAATTCGATAGCTGTTTTCAGATTCGGCGATGATGACGTGCGCGGTAAGAGCATAGCGATTCGAGGTGATCGTCCAAATGTGTAAGTCGTGAATGTCGCGGACGCCGCTCACGGTTCGCATCGCCGCTTCAACGGCGGCAGCGTCAATATGCGCAGGCGTGCCTTCGAGCAAAACATTCACCGCTTCGGAAACTAACCGCCATGAACTGTACACAATCAACACACAAATCACGACACTGAAAACCGGGTCAGCCCAGAGCCAGCCGCGCCATAAAATCAATAGCCCTGCGACAACGGCGGCCAGCGAGCCGAACAAATCGCCTAATACATGCAAAAACGCTCCTCGTAAATTCAGATCATTCGCATGCGCGCCGTGCAGCACTTTGGCCGAAATTACATTCACCAACAATCCACCGAGCGAAATCGCAATCAAGGTCTTGGCCTCCACAACTTCTGCTTGTCGCAGGCGATGCCAAGCCTCGTAACAAATCAACAGCGAAATCAGGATGAGCGTCACGCCATTCGCCAGTGCCGCTAGAATTTCCATTCGATAATAGCCGTAGGTCTTACTCGGTGTTGCAGGTCGCTGTGCAAATCGTGCCGCAAAAAGCGAAAGTGCGATGGCCGCAATATCCGCGAGCATGTGTCCGGCATCGGACAATAACGCCAGACTATTTGCCCACCACCCGCCAATCGCTTCGGCCAGCATATAAACCACATTCAGCCCCAACACGATTACTAATACACGTTGCGAGGCACCAGTGTGATGAACGTGATCGTGCGCGTGAGAATGCGAATGATCGTGAGTGTGATCGTTATGGTGATGTGCAGGAACAGCCATAGCCTCAGTTATACAGGAATCAGGTTGCGGCAAACGCTTACGTTTTTACTCAAGAACACAAGATACTTCATCTGCTGGTAAAAAATATGCCCTTTTATCCTCGCATCAACTCCCCTGCGATTTCTGCGGCTAAGCGTGCATTATTTTTCAGTAATGCCAGATTGGTCTGCAACGAACGACCTTTCGTTTGTTCAGCGATCCGTGCGAGCAAAAACGGGGTGACGGCTTTGCCGGACACACCCTGCTCACAAGCAGCAGCCAACGCGTCTTCAATCACGTCGGCAATTTCAGGTGCAGGAATTTCATCAGCTTCCGGGACTGGATTGACCACCAGAATTGCGCTCATATTTCCCAGCTCCCAATGCGTGTGCGCGAGTGTTGAAATTTGCGCCGGAGTGTCAGCGCGGAGGTCAAGATTGATGCCACTAGCACGCGAATAAAAAGCTGGCAGCTCGTCAGTTTGATAACCAATAACAGGCACACCCAATGTTTCCAGGGCTTCCATCGTCTTCGGCAAATCGAGAATTGCTTTCGCGCCCGCGCAAACCGTCACCAACGGAAAGCGCGCGAGCGCAGTCAGGTCAGCGGAAATATCAAAGCTCGCGCTCGCGCCGCGATGAACACCACCAATCCCGCCTGTAGCAAACACGCGCAACCCGGCGCGATGCGCCAAACACAAACTTGCAGCGACTGTTGTCGCGCCCCATTTTTGCTCAGTCAAAACCTGCGCGAGGTTCGACAAATTGACTTTGGCGACATCGTTGCGCGAAGCCATTTCTGTTAACTGATCATCGCTCAATCCAATAACGATGCGCCCCGCAACGATGCCAATGGTCGCAGGCTCCGCATCATGTTGTCGTACAATCCTTTCACAATCGTGCGCGAGTTCCAAATTATGTGGAGCGGGTAAACCGTGCGCAATGACTGTAGATTCCAGCGCGACGGTAGCCATATTCGCCATCATTGCAGTGGCGATTTGAGGACGAAGAGAAAATCTTGCTAAATTGCCTTGATTCATAAGTTGCCGCTTGAAAAACCGTTGTGGCTATGCTCAGATGCGCGCGACAGATTAGCGTATCCGCAATCATGAACCAAGCGAAGAAACTACGATCCATCAACAAACGCTTCCGGCTTTTTCGGTTGAAGCGCAGGAGGGAACAATGAAGAAAGAAACTTTGGCATTGATTCTCGGCGGCGGCCAGGGCACGCGACTTTTTCCGTTAACGCATCATCGCGCCAAACCTGCCGTACCGCTTGGGGGGAAGTATCGGTTAATCGATATTCCCGTATCCAATTGTCTCCACTCAGAAATCACAAAAATTTATGTCCTGACGCAATTCAATTCGGCCTCGCTCAATCGCCATATTTCTCGCACCTATCGGTTTAGTGGTTTTTCGGACGGCTTTGTCGAAATCCTGGCCGCAGAACAAACTTCAGAGAATAAAAATTGGTTTCAGGGAACAGCCGATGCCGTCCGTCAGGTGATGATTCACGTACAGGACATTCATCCTGATTACGTAGTGATCCTGTCGGGGGACCATTTGTACCAGATGGATTACCGGGATTTCATTCGCCATCACGAAGAAACAGGCGCAGATGTAACCGTTTCCGTGATTCCCTGTGGGGACGAACTGGCAACAGGGTTTGGATTGCTCAAAACCGATGATGAAGGACGCATCGTCGAATTCCGTGAAAAACCTCCGGCTGACCAATTGCCCGGCATGCGTGTTGACACAACGAAGTTAGGATTGAGCGCCGAGGATGCTGAACGACGCCCATACATTGCTTCGATGGGTGTCTATGTTTTCAAGTACGAGGCACTACGCCAGCTTCTGCGAAACGAAAAGTATGTGGATTTTGGTGGTGAGATCATTCCCGCTGCTATTAGCCAATACAACGTACAGGCCTTTTTGTTCGATGGTTATTGGGAAGACATTGGAACCATCAAATCGTTTTTCCAAGCGAATCTCGACCTCACCAGCATCGTCCCCAAATTTAATCTCTTCGACGCAGATTTTCCGGTTTACACACGCGCTCGTTTTTTACCGAGTTCCAAGCTCCTGGATTGCCAATTACGCGATGCAATTATTTCTGAGGGTTGCATCCTCAATCGCGTTTGGATAGATCATTCGATTATTGGCATTCGCTCGCGGATTGAAAACTACTCGCGGATTGAACACTCATTGATTATGGGCGCGGACTATTATCAAACGCTGGACGTGTTGGAAATGGAACGACGCCAAGGAATCCCCTGGATGGGAATTGGCGAAAATACGATTATTCGTAACGCTATCGTAGACAAAAACGTTCGTATTGGTTCTAACGTTCGCATCCTGAACGAAGCCGGGCGCGAAAATCACGATGGCGATAATTACTGCATCCGGGATGGCATCGTTGTAATTCCGAAAGGCGCAATCATTACGGATGGAACCGTGATTTGATTGCCAGGCAGACAATCCTTCTCCAAAGAAAAAAGGTAGAGTTGTGAAAAGCTCTGCCTTTTTTCACAACCCCACCTTAATTAAACAGCAACACTCGTCACGAACACTGCTGCGCTCTGAAACAATCAGGGGCCGGTGGAACATTGTTTCAGCACCAAGTTCCTCTACGAACATCCTTCCCTAAAAGACATTTCGCAAGGCATTGGATTTGCTCATTCGATAGGCGATCAAACTGCACGCTTCGTTCCACAATGATTGTTTTTTTTGAGACTTCGATAAAATAAGGATAACCCATTGGTTTTCCAATCAGTTGAGGGAATAAGCATAAAAGCGGTTTTTCCAGGTGATAGTGTGTTTAAGAGAACCAATTACCCGGCGAGAGCAACGAGTTTTCCGCATCTCCTGTGGGGACAGTTATTTGCGCGTTTCTGCATACAGACTATCCAGTGCATAGTTTGTACTAGACTCATGGGCCTGATATGAAAACGTTGTACTGTCAGTATCCGCCTGAAATAGATAACGAAGTTGAAGTAACACCGCAACAGGAAGCCGAACGCCAGGTTTATATTGTTGGGCGTCCCAGCGTTGGCCGCTACATCAAACTTGGTCAGACGGAATATCAGGTCCTGCAACTCATTGGAGGCCGAACCTTGCCAGAAATTTCGGCCCGCTTCGCGCAAAACTATGGCGGCAAGTTGACGGTTGCGACAATCACGAAATTCCTTACCAAACTGCATCAGGTCAACCTTCTTGCGGGTGAAGGGTTAAGCGCGGAAAGTTCACAACAGCAATTATCCCGACATGCTTATTTGCGCTTTCGGCTCTTCGATCCTGATCCTCTCTTCAGCTTGCTGGTTCCCCGATTGCGGTGGATTTGGACGCCTGCTTTTGTCATCGCTTCCCTGTTGTTAATGCTGATGACGCTCTTATTGGCGATTGGCGATGGGGCAGAGATTTCCAATCATTCGGCGCGACTGATTTCACAACATTACCTGCTGATTTTTCTGGCCGGACTTATAGTTGTGTTTTCGCATGAGTTCGCACACGGATTGACCTGCAAAGCATTTGGCGGACGCGCAACCGAAGTCGGAATGTTGCTTGTGTACTATTTCATCCCAGCGTTGTATTGCAATATTTCAGGCATTCACGCGATCTCGAAACGCAGTCGCCGTTTGTGGGTCATTGCAGCGGGCGTGTATTGGCAATTGCTCGTCGGGACAATGTCATTGCTTGCTTGGTTAGTATTGGAACCGTATACGTTGCTGGCAGATACCGCTCTGATTTTTTGTTTGGGCAGCTTGCTCAACATTGCATTCAATGCCAATCCGTTGATTAAACTTGATGGCTATTATTTTCTGTCGCAGTTGCTATATTTGCCAAATTTGATGGAGAAATCCCGCGCATATTGGCGCAGTCTGTTACGGCGTGTCAGCTTTGGTGGCGGCTCGCCGATGTCCCTGACAACGCGCCAGCGGCGAGCCTATTTCCTGTTCGGGCCACTTTCGCTCGGCTACACAATCGTGTTCCTGTCGGCTATCCTGCTCTACTTGCACAAGTATTTTGTGGACAATTTCAACTTCGCGGGATTTGGCCTGACAGGTTTTATCACTATTGTTTTGATGCGACAGCAAATCAGCAAAGGAGCAGAAGCCATTAGCACAGTCCTTTTCAAAAAAGAGTCCCAAGCGGGATCAGCCCCGGAAACTGACGGCGTGTCAAATGTTCCTGCCAAAGTGCAACCGATGAAACCATCGGTACAATCGCAGCCGACCGAAAAATCGGCGACGCCCCCAAAATGGACGCGCAAAGTTTTTTTTACAGTACTGGCATTAGTTGTTGTGAGTATTTTTCTTTTCCCCTGGGAAGCGACAGTAGGAAGCTATGGGACACTGACACCGACGAAAGAGAAAGAAGCAATTATTACTGCGCCCGAAGGCGGCCTTGCAACAGTGCTCGTCAAACCGGGCGAAACAGTTACAGCGGGAAAAGAAATCGCGCGACTGCACAACCCCGACTTGAACTCGGAACTGATCGCCTTGCGCGCGGACATTGTTAAAGCAGAAACTGAATACGAACGATTGCTCGGCGACATTAAGGCCCGGCAACAAGACACCGAGCGCGCCACCGTACAGTTAAATGAAACCGCTCGCCTTGATCGTGAATTGCGGGCGGAACAACAACAGATTTTGGCGCGAAAATTAGGCGGGCAGCAAAAAGAAACGGATTATCCAGCAGCAATGGCAGTGCTGCAATCCGAGATAGACCTAAAGAAATCGCGGCTGGACGAAGCCGAAACCCAACTCAATCGCTCTCGCCAATTGTTCCGCGACAACCTCATTCCCAAATCCGATCTGGAAGCGGCTGAAACCAAGGTCATCTCCTTGCGCCACGAAGTTGAAGCCGCGCGCGAACGGCTGCAAAGCGCTATCGTTGAGCATCGGCGGCAAGTTGAGCGCACGACAAGTAACGTGCGAATCAATCAAACCGAATTGCAGGCCGCACAAAGTGCAGTCACGAAAACCACGACTGAAATGGAAAGCACCAAGCGATGGCTCGACACCTTGCGGGAAAAAGAAGAAGTGCTAATCACTAAACAGACCTCCGTTGTCTTGACGGCACCGCGCGATGGCACAATTTTTGGCGAGAACCTGTTAGAGCTGAATGGCAAGTATCTGGAAAAAGGCGCGGAAGTTTGCCGCGTTGCCAACACCTCGCAAATGCGTGTTCGCATTCAGGTGCCGGAGCGCGAAATTAGTGACGTCAAGGAAGGAGCCGAAGTGCGACTGAAAACGCGAGCGATGCCAGATCGTATTTTTGTCGGCCATGTAGACAAGATTGGCAATGAAGCAGAGCCAGACGAAAATAAACAAATGACCTATCGCGTCGAGTTGCTGGTAGATAATAAAGACGGTGTACTTAAACCCGGTATGACAGCCTTTGCGCGCATCAGCTTTGGCCGGAAAACTGTAGGGTGGATTTTATGGCACAAAATCAAGCAGGCTTTGCGTCCTGAGCTGTGGCTTTTCTAAGCGCTTTTGGATCAATCCGCAAGCGGTTCATTTTGAGCGATAAGCCGCGTCGTGTCAGCCCTAACTCCTGAGCCGTCTTAGATAAGTTGAAGTTTGCGTTCTTCAACGTCTCCAAAATAATTTCCCGCTCTAATCCGTCAACTTCCTGCGCTAACGTGCGTGGCGAAGTTGAAGATCTTCGGGGTCGCGTTGAGTGCGGCGTGTTCTCGGCAGGTGAGGTCGGCGAATTTGCAGGCAACCCTTGTAAAACCTCATCTAGCCAGTCCCGTTTGCCGCCGCGTCGCCCTTCGCTGGCGGTCTCGGCCCAGAGATGATGTGGACGAATGACTTCTTCATCCCCAATCAAAGCAATTGCGCGCTGGATTTGATTGGACAACTGACGAATATTTCCGGGCCAATCAATGCTCGAAAGTCGTGCCAGTACTTCGGGGGCAAAGGTCAAAGGCTTCTTGTGCGCCTCTTGCGCAAACCGATCAAGCAGGTGAAACGCCAAGGTTGGAATCTCTTCGCGGCGATCGCGCAAAGGAGGCAAGTGAAACCGCAAAATATTGATGCGGTAGTACAGGTCTTCGCGGAAGAGTCCTTGTGCTACCATCGTTTCCAAATCTCGATTGGTCGCCGTTACCACACGAACGTCTACTTTGACGGGCCTTGTTTCGCCGACCGGATGCACTTCGCCATCCTGCAAAAAGCGAAGGAGCTTGGGCTGCAACTCCAACGGTAAATCACCTATTTCGTCGAGAAAAATTGTCCCACCTTCAGCACTGCGGATAGAGCCTTGATAGTTCGTATCCGCCCCCGTAAACGAACCTTTGCGATGACCAAAAAGCTGCGAACTCATCAGTTCTTTGGTAACAATCGTGCAGTTAAATGCCACAAAAGGACCTGAACGGCGGTCGCTCAACAAATGCAGCGCCCGCGCTACGCCTTCCTTGCCTGTTCCTGGTTCGCCGGTAATCAATGCAGGCAATTTGCTATTGCGGATTTTATAAATCTGTTGGGCTAATTCGCGCATCCCAACGCTGCTATAGACCAAACCCGGTAATGGAAATTCACGATTAGGGACGGTGGGTTCACTTAGGGCATTACCTGAATTTTGCCCCAGTGCCTGTGCCAACGCCTGCATCGTTGTCTCGTACAAATCCGTCGGTCCCAGCACACGCCCTAAAGTTCGCGTAATAATTGCCCATTGCGCTGCCAGAAGAGACGACACGTCATCGCGTGGGGCCTCCGGCAACACTGGAGAAGCAGCGGCTTCAGCTTGTTCATTGCCAAGCAAAGACTGGCGAAATTCTGGGGTTAAGAGTTTTTGCATCTCTTTTCGTCCTTCAGGTACTTCAGGGCCAATCAACTGATACTACGACTAGAACAGCAAATCCGAATTTATTTTCTCCTTGAGGCAGCCGATATGGGGGTAGCGCGTGCATTTTATTTGCTCGCGGGCCTGAATGCCAGAGCGAACCTGATCCGTTGTCATAATTGTCAGACCAATGATAGAGTGCCGCCCAAAATTTCCCCGGAGTTAAACTACCATGCAACCTGAAGCTAAGCTTGCCCCTGCCTCATTGCCGCGCGTCGGATTGATCCCAAAACTTCGCTATTACTGGACATTCATTGTTGCCGCCCTATGCTTTTTGATTCTGGGCATTCCAACAATTCCTTTAGGTTTTTTGGTGCGGTGGCTATTCGGCAATCGAGATTTTATTTACCCGCCCGGCAAATTTGGCGCGCGATGTTATTTGCGCGCGTCTGGTGCAAAGGTTCATGCTTCGGGACACGAACGCATTGATGCCCACAAACCCTACGTCTTTGTTGCCAATCACCAAAGCAATTTAGACCCTCCGCTGATTATTGCGTATATCCAGCGAAATCCTGGTTGGATTGCAAAGCAGGAACTGTTTCGCATCCCGATGCTGGGGCCTGGCATTCAGCTCGTCAACGCCATTCCGATTGACCGGAGAAACCGGACCTCCGCTATCGCCAGCACCAAACGCGCGGCGGAAGTGATTCGCTCCGGTCGTTCTGTGGTTGCTTTCCCAGAAGGCACGCGCACGGTTGACGGCCATTTGAAGGAATTCAAAAAAGGTGTGTTTTATATGGCGATTGAAGCGGGCGTTCCGGTTGTGCCAGTTGTCGTGAATGACACACGATTGGTAATGCGTAAAGGCACGAAATACTGCTTGCCTAATGATGTGTTTATGGAAATTCTGTCACCCATCAGTACCGAAGGCTACACAACCGAAACCGTTGATGAATTGATCGCTAAGGTCTTTGTGGAATTCGTCCCGCGTGTGCGCACCGATTAAAGGAAAAGGCGCGATGAGTCTCTGCAACTCATCGCGCCTGATCCAATCTCGTGGTTCGTGGTCTACTTTGTCAATTGATTGATCGCCTGACTAATATCACCGAATGGATCGGATTGGTCAGGATCAAAGCCTTCGTGCTTCATTTTGACGTTGCCTGCCTGGTCAATCACAATCAGGCTCGGCAACGAAGTTAAGCCAAATGCCCGATACGCCGCTTTGTCCGCGTCGCGCAAAACAGGAACCTTCAAGCCGTATTTTGCCGCAAAAGCCTGTAAATCAGCGTCCGCCGCAAAATTCTTTTCGCCCGCTTTGGCGGAGTTAGTGCTGACCCAATAAAAGCTGACTTTCGGATGCGATCCCGCCAGCTTCTGTAACGCAGGCAATTCTTTGGTCGGCACCCAGGTTGCACCAAACGACAGCACAATCACTTTGCCTTTGTTGTCGGCCACGCTAAACGAACTGCCATCTACGCCGCGCAACGTTACGTTCGGGGCTTGCGCCACAACTGCATTGGCGAGCAAAGCAAACAAAGTCAAGGTAGCAACTAATTTGGATTTCAAAATCATAGGTTCATCTTTCAAGATGTAGCGCCTATTTGCAAGTTGCGCCGGTAAAGCAAATCGGCAAACTTGCGCTACATCATTCGTACGCATGCTTTGATGTAGTTTTCACCGCGTGGGTTTGTTCAGCTTGAAAATGTTCTGTGCTTCTGCTTCCAGTGTCTTCTTGCTGCGCCGCATCAACGTATAAACATTGGTGTGCGTAATCCATTCACCTACCTTTATTTCTTTGAGCGGCCCCAGCATTTCCAACTCAATGTATTTGAGCGGATCAAGATTTGTGTACACCTCAGCACTGCTGCCATTGTCTGGGTATTCCGCATTCGGCACGCGCGGCGAATCAATTTTGAGCATGTGCTTTTGCCCAACCCACAAAAGCGAACCCGCATCATTCCCAATCTTCGTAGATTTTTTCGGATCGCGTTTGAGTTCAATCAAGCCATTTGCCACTTTGAAATGCTCTGGCAATTCTTTGGATTGTTTGTTGTAGCCGTCTTGGTATTGTGTGCCTTTTGGAACTGGGACAAACACTGCTTCAGCTTCATTCATTTGCGTAATCACCCAAACACCTGTTTTGACAGGTGGGCCAGAAACTTTTTCATAGGTCGTCAAAATTGTCAGTTGTGACTTTGTGGCATCTAGCCAAATTTGGCGATGAACCTTGATTCCATAATGTGGATCAACAGGAGAGTGTAATTGAATCGCGGTATAAGCTGGCGGATAAGCTCTCGTCCCAAAAGGAGAACAACCATCCATCGGGCGCTGTTTATAACAAAAGACCTTTTCTGCTTCCCACAGACTCGAGTCAAACCCTATCGGCGGCGGCCACGCGCGCGGCGTCACTTTCGGCCACGCGGCTTGCGGCGCAGGCCACGGTTTGTCGCCGCCGAAGTTGATCCAGTCTTTCGATTCAGGATTGACGGGCTTGCCTGCGACGGCAGAGTTTTCCCAAAAGACCCCTTCTTCGCCCACAAACCGAAATTGCATTACACGTCCGATGGACGGGACGATCACAGTTTCGACTTTGCCATTGCTGAGAATGATTGCATCTTTCCAACCGTTGTATTCCGCCTGCCTGACAGTGACCTTTTGGGCAACGATCTGCACTGAAATCAGCAGCAACAGGAGCCATAAAAATACTATTCGTTTCATTATTTCTCCAAAGTCAGGAGGCAAGCCACCTCGTCAGCAAATACCGATCATGATCTTTGAATCCCTGCTTGCGATAAACCTCTTGCGCAATGGTGTTGGCTCGCTCGACTTCCAGATGCAATGCAGCGATGCCTTCCGTGCGACAAACGTCCGCAAGAAATTCCAACGCCTGCTTGCCAATGCCACGACCACGATGCCCCGTCACAATGTACAACTCATCCACAAACGCATCACGCCCGTGAAACTCCAAGCTAAAACCGAACGTCAGCACCGTGTAGCCAATTTTTTCGTCAGCTAGTTCAAACAGGAAAACTCGCCCGAAGAAATGATTCTCAATTAATTGTTGCAAGGCTTGGCGAGCGGACGACTCGTCAAATGATAATGCTTCGTGTTCGTAAAAATCCCGCATGAAAACCACCAACATTTCGATGTCAGTGGCTTCAGCGGGAATGATTTTCAGGCTCATTTTTTTCAGGACGCCGCAGCGACATCTGCGCCGATAATCTCGGCTACATTCGCTGGTTTATAGGGTTGCCAGCCCTCTGGTAAATCGCCGTTGTCGGCGCGCAAAAACTTTTGCTGGTTTGGGCGAATCGTCGCCAGCAGTTCTTTGCGCGATTTCACCTTGAGCGGTTTGCCCATATAAATTTTGCCGAGCTTCGCCATGATTTTTTCCGGCAGCGCGCTGGCAAACATAAACAGCGGCCAAGTGAAGCTCTTGCCATTAATTTTGCGCAGCTTCCACGCCCACAAACCGAGCGCGCCCAAACGCCATGCGGTCGGTGCCCACCAACTGTATTGGCCGGGACGCAAATTCATCTTCCAGCATTTCATCATCAACTGCCATTGTAACGGCGTTAGCTGCTTCGTTTCCGTCACGCCTTTTTTGTCCTGCATCCGCGTGTCGTGCAGCGGGGTGAAAATGGACGGAATGAAGAATGCAAACAACCCTCGTCGCTCAACTTCGTAGATCAAATCCAACGTCGCCTGCACGTCTTCATCGGTTTCGCCGGGATTGCCGACGATCAAGGTGACGGCGGGAAACCAATTGTTTTCGTTCAGCACTTGCAAGCCGTTGATAAAGACACTCGGCCAATCTTCGGTCTGAAACGGAATGCCTTTGCTCGGCATGATTTTTTTGGCCATCGAGACGGAGCCGGTTTCGAGTCCGATGAGCGGCGTCAACGCTTTTTTCTTCGGATGCGAACTCAAGTAAGGCAAGTGAATCGGGCTTTTATCGAGCAGCGTTTCCGACAGCTTTTTGATGAGCAGCGGATCAACCACTGCCGGAGCAATCGTCGAATGGCTTAGGACGTGCTGTTCGACACCGGGCGTATTGACGATTTCGGAATACAGGTCAAGCAACGCCTCGCGGTTCGGAAAGTAAA
>JAEUQN010000202.1 GCA_016789725.1 Blastocatellia bacterium
CTAGCCCGTATCGGAAGAATTATTTCAGAGGGTGACGGGAACCATTTCCGCCTCGGCAGAGTTCCTGTTAAAGTGCGGCTCTATCTCTGAATGGCAACGTGAGTGAGCGCAATGCACATGCCAAAAAGGCTGGCTGGCTAGATCATTTCTCTACAATCGCCACTGTCATCATTACAAAGCTCTTTGTGCCGGAAAACTGCTCGCCCCACGAGCTGTATGTTATGCTTGCTGCTCTCTACGACGTTGTAATCGGTTGATTTTGCAATGTCCTAAAAAAACAGACATGAGTTTTATCGAGTCTTGAAATCCCGCCTATTTAGTTCGCCTTCGTTGGAGGGAGCGATTTTGATGCGCCAAGACACTGATTACCAGCTCGCTTTACACAGAAAAAAACGGCTTGATTCACTGCTTCATCACGAAACAGCTTTAGTCCTCCTGAATCTGGCAGTTATCGCGGCGTTGTTGCTGGTACATACATTTTTCATGTCATTACTGGGGCCGCCATCGCGCCTTCTCGTGATGGCTTTAACGATTCGCTTCCTACTCTTATTGGCAGAATTAAGATGGCTACAGAGGTATGCGGGGGCGCGGCAAGAACAAGCTGCCTTTTGGCATTTTCATTATTCCATATGGACGAATATCGGCTTTGCGTTTCTTGCCTCTTTTTTAGGTGGTGCAGCGGATAGTCATTATTCAGTGCTAATGGTCTTGCCGATTATTGCCGCAGCGGCGCGCCTGAATTTACCCGGTACGCTGGGAATCGTCGGTGTAGCCATCACCTTAACAATCCTCGAAGTCTGGTTGTTTTTTCGCCAACATCCGCCCGCCGAAAGTAGCGAATATTTTGAAGCTGCGACAGTATCTTTGATTTTTCTCGTAGTGGCGCTGGTGGTATGGGCACTCATTCGCAATCTCAAGCTGGAAGAGCAGAAATTGCGCGAAAGTCTGGTGGCACAAGAGCACTTACAGGAGAAGCTGGTGACAGAAGAAAAACTGGCTGCTATCGGGCGTCTTTCCAGCGCTATTGCCCACGAAATTCGCAATCCGGTAGCGATGATTTCAAGTTCATTGGTCATGGGCCAGCGGAGCCAGGACGCCGCCTTAAAGGAAGAAATGTTCGCCATTGCAGCACAAGAAGCCTCGCGATTAGAAGCATTCACGACAGAATTTCTCACCTATGCACACGGGAAAGAACCTGTGCGCAAACTGACTCTCATCGCGGCGACGCTCGGCTATGTGGCCAGCTTGGTCAAAGCACGCGCGGAGGAATTACGGGTCACAATTTGCACGACTTGTGACGAGACGCTGCAAGCACAATTGGATGATTTTCAGGTGCAACAAGCCTTGCTCAATCTTTTGACCAATGCGCTTGACGCCACGCCGCCGGGGGGAACAATTACTTTGGGAGCTGTTGTAGTCGTGCCGAATATCTTGCAGATTTTTGTTGAGAATCAAGGTGAACGAATTGCTGAGGATGCGGAGGCACACCTCTTTGAGCCATTTTTTACAACGAAGAAAAAAGGAACGGGGCTAGGGCTTCCTATCGTTCGTAACATCGCGCACGCACATCAGGGAAGCGTTGAGCTAACCATGAATCAATCCGGGCGTGTGCGCTTTACGATGATTTTTCCTGCTGCCGTTACGCTTCTCACCAAGCCGAAAGGAGAACTCAATGGCTCGCATTCTGATCGTAGATGATGAAGAAAACATGCGTCGCATTCTGGCTGTTATTCTGCGCGAAGACGGACACGCAATTACAGAAGCGGCTGGTGTGCAGGAAGCGTTGCAACAAATCGCGGGGGCGACCTTTGATTTGGTATTCACCGATCAGAAGATGCCGGATGGAGAGGGGCTCGCAATCATTCGCGCCTGTCAGGAAGCCGATCCGCTCTTACCTGTCGTGATGCTCACTGCATTTGCAACTGTCGAATTAGCTGTGGAAGCAATGCGACAAGGGGCGTTTGATTTTCTTTCCAAACCTTTCGCTCCAGACGTCGTCAAAGCGGTTACGACCCGTGGCTGTGAACGCAGCGCATTACTGCGCGAAAATGCCCGCCTGAAAAATGAAGTCAGCCGTTTGAACTTTGCCGACGACATTATTGGGGAAAGTCCTGCGATCAAGGCGCTACGGGATCAGATTGCGCGTGTCGCTCCAACGAATGCCACCGTCCTGATTATCGGCGAAACAGGAACAGGCAAAGAGTTAGTGGCCCGTGCTATTCATAAAAACAGTGCGCGTGCCAGCCAGCCGTTTGTCGCCGTTAATTGCGCCGCGTTTCAGGAGTCATTGCTGGAAAGCGAATTATTTGGACATGAACGAGGCGCTTTTACGGGAGCAGACCGCGCGCGGCAGGGATTATTTGAGGCAGCACATCGGGGTACGCTTTTTCTGGATGAGTTGGGCGAAATGTCGTTGTCGCTGCAAGCGAAACTTTTGCGCGTTTTGATGGATGGGCAAATCCTGCGCGTCGGCTCGACCGCGCCACGTAAGGTGGATGTGCGCGTGATTGCCGCTACACATCGGGATTTGCCAATCCTGATGCGCGATGGATTGTTCCGCGAAGATTTGTATTATCGGTTGGCCGTCGTACCGCTGACGATTCCGCCGCTTAGGGAGCGCGTGCAAGACCTGCAACCACTGATTGAATTTCTGTCGCGTCAGGTTGCGCGCGAGTTGAAATTACCGCTTCGCCTAATCAGTGCGGCGGCCCTGGAAAAGCTGCGGCAATATCGCTTTCCGGGCAATATTCGTGAATTGCGTAATCTCATCGAACGCGCATTTATTTTAGCGCAAGGGGCAGAGATCGGCCCTGCTGACTTTTTGCTCATGCCTGATGAATCCAACCCGACGGCTCGTCTTTCCGCCAACATTTCTGACGATCCTTTTCAAAGATGGTTGGATTCGCTTCCGGCTGAAGTCAGCTTGCGAGAGACGCTGGAAAAAACCGAATGTGAACTCCTCCTGCGCGCTTTACAAACAGCGCACGGAGTTCAGGCCGAAGCCGCTCGGTATCTGGGCGTGACACGCAGTGATATTGGATATAAGTTGCGAAAATACGGTCTTGATCCTGCCGCGTAGTTGCATTCGTCAAATTGTCAGAAAATTCCGACAACTTTGCCTCTCTCGTATTAACTTTCATACGAAACGTATCATCTGTTTTTGCCTGCGCTCACACAAACACCAATAAAATCAGGCTGATTTAGTTTTTTCTTCTCTGGCACATTGCTTGCGCTTAGACAGCATGCAGCGTTGAGAATCCTGAGCAGGGGAAGACGCTGCGCGGTCTTCTGCGCACTTGCGCATTTTCGAGAGGAGAAAGATTTATGCTTCCACCAATTCCAACCTGGGATGCCATGCATCCGCTGATTGTTCATTTTCCGATTGCGCTACTGATGATTGTTCCCGTTCTTCTGATTTTGGGGCTTATTTGGCAAAAGCATAGCCGAGGACTGTTTCTTGCCACCTTTGTGCTGATGGTTGCGGGTACGATTGGAATTTATGTGGCAATGTCTACGGGTGAGGCTGGCGAAGAACGCGCCGAGAAAATCCCCGCTGCCGAAGTCGTTTTGGAACAACATGAAGAACTCGCCGAAACGACCCGCACAATTTTTACGGCCCTGACGTTGATCTTTGCCGCCATGCTATTCGCCGCGCCATTGCTTCGGAAACGAATCCAGAAGAACAACCAATTGCAGACGACAACTGAACCTGCGGAGGACGAGAGTTTTCTGTTAAGCCGAAAGACTTCTATGATTGCGACGGCTGCTTTTCTGGTGTTTTACCTGGCGGGAATCGTGACCTTGGCTAACACGGCGCATCAAGGCGGACGGTTGGTACATGAATTTGGTGTGCAGGCTGCCTTGAATACTGGTGGGGCTGGCACTCCTAACAATTCTCCCGCATCGCCTGCACGCCAAAAGAAAGATGACGATGATGATTAAAGAATGACCATTGAGAAGATGAGAAGGTAATAGCGATGATACTAAATAGCCAATCGCCCCACATCCGCATGAGCGACAGAGGAGCTTGCTCCTCTGTCGCTTTCACTTTGATTGATAGAGCGGCGACTAAGCATTTGATCAACAAATACCAATTACGACTCATTGCCGCGTTTGAGCGTGCTATGCCGCAACAAATTGATATGGCTGTGTAGGCAAGCTGGAAGTTAAATTTGTCGGAAAAGTTTAACGAAGACTTCAGATACAATTGCTGTCAATCTGACCTGCCGGATGCTATAGTCAGCCTCTCTTAACGAATCAAAATTACAATCAGGAGCAACCCAATGCGGCACGTTAATCAACTACTCGCTACCCTTCTCGTCGTTTCAATATCCTTACCCATTACAGCGCAAACCCCAGTGCGAGCCATTGAAACACCAGGGCAAAAAACATCCGGTATGTTGTTGCCCAACGGCTGGACGTTGACGCCCGAAGGCAAACAAATCCCGATCAGCGATTTGCCGATGAATATGGAATTGAGCCGCGATGGGCGCTATTTGTTGGTCACGACCAACGGCAATGGCGTGCAGGAAGTGGATGTGATTGATGTCCAAACGCAGCAACTCCTGCAACAAATCGAGGTCAAAAAATCGTGGCTCGGTTTAGCCTTTGCGCCCGATGGTAAACGCTTTTTCGTGTCAGGTGGCGATGACAACGAAGTCCTGATCTTCAATTTTGCGGCAGGCAAGGCGACGGAAGCGGGCAAGATCATTTTGGGCAGTGCTGCGTTTCACGCGATGGACAATCGCCAACGCAACGCGGCTCGTAATGCGGGCAAAGGTGAATTTGCGTTTCCCTCCGGGATTGCCGCGACTCCTGATGGCAAGCGGCTGTTTGTGGCGGAAAATCTCACGAACAAAGTCGCGGTTGTTGACCTGACAACTAACCAGGTCATTACGAAAATTGCAGTGAGCGAATATCCGTATGATTGTACCATCTCGCGGGATGGCAAGCGGGTCTACGTGAGCAATTGGGGCGCTCGCAGCATTGCGGTGATTGATCCCCGGACGAATCAAGTGATCGGCAATATCTCCACTGGCGATCATCCGAACGATCTCGAACTCACGCGCAACGGCAAGTTGTTGTATGTCGCTAATGCGAACAGCAACACGGTTTCAGTGATAGACACCGCGCAGATGAAAGAGATTGAAGCGATCAACACGGCGCTACATCCTAAATCGCCCATTGGCAGTACGCCGAACGCTGTGGCGCTGTCCCCCGATGAAAAGACGCTTTACATTGCGAACGCAGATAACAACAACGTGGCGCTTGTGGATGTCAGCAAACGAATGGCGAGCAAGGTGAAAGGCTTCGTTCCAACGGGTTGGTATCCGACTTCAGTGCGTGCAAGCAAATTAACCAAACAGATTTTTGTTGCCAACGGCAAAGGCACAGCTTCCGCCGCCAATCCCAAAGGCCCGCAACCAAAGCCTGGCATGTCGCGCGCCGAAAACAAAGAGGTGCAATACATCGGCAGCATGCTCAAAGGCACGGTTTCGTTGATTGACATTCCGAGCAGTAGCAAGCTGGCGCAACTCACGAAGCAAACCTATGCGAATTCGCCGTACACCGATGAATTGCTGCAACAAGCGCGTGCGCCGAAAACAGGCACGGCAATCCCCACGCGAGTCGGCGAGCCGTCGCCGATCAAGCACGTCATTTATATCGTCAAAGAAAATCGCACTTACGATCAGGTGCTCGGTGATATGCCCGAAGGCAATGGTGATCCGAACCTGTGTTTGTTCCCCGAAGAAGTCACGCCGAATCAACACGCCATCGCGCGCGAATTTGTGTTGCTCGACAATTTCTATGTGGACTCGGAAGTCTCGGCGGATGGTCACAACTGGTCAATGGCAGCGTACGCGACGGACTATGTGGAAAAGACCTGGCCGACAAATTATTCCAGTCGCGGTCGCACCTACGATTATGAAGGCAGCAAAAAGATTTCGCGCCCGACCAAAGGATACATTTGGGATTACTGCAAAGCGGCAGGCGTCAGTTACCGCAGCTACGGCGAATTCATCGGCGTGCGCGATGTGAAGATTGGCGGTGGCAGTGGCAACGAAGCCCCGACCGCAGCAGCAGTGCAAGCACAAAAAGAAAATTACACGAGTGAAGAAGCGTTGCTCGGTCATTTCAGCCCGACGTATCCTTCGTACAACTTATCCATCACCGATAACACGCGCGTAGATCGTTGGCTCGAAGAATTTCGCGCCTACGAACAAAACGGACAATTGCCGCAATTCCAAATCGTGCGCTTAGGCAACAATCACACCGAAGGCACAGTGCCCGGCAAGAAAACGCCGCGTGCGCACGTCGCCGATAATGACCTCGCTGTCGGACGTTTGGTCGAAGCCGTGACAAGCAGCAAATACTGGGCAACGACCGCCATTTTCATTATCGAAGACGATGCGCAAAACGGCCCCGATCACGTAGACGCGCATCGCTCCACCGCCTTCATCATCAGCCCCTACACCAAACGCAAATTCGTGGATTCGACGATGTACACAGGTTCCAGCATGCTGCGCACGATGGAATTGATTTTAGGCTTGCCGCCGATGAGCCAGTACGATGCCGCCGCGATTCCGATGTTCAATGCGTTCACGAACACCGCCGATTTGACTCCTTTCAAAAAACGCGATGCCCGCATAGACCTCAATGAAATCAACGCTGCGAATGCACCCGGCGCGCAGAAATCCGCGAGCTGGGATTTCAGCAAAGAGGACACGTTGCCGGACATTGAATTCAATGAAGTGATTTGGAAGTCAGTGAAAGGCGCAAATTCGCCGATGCCAGCTCCCGTACGCAGTGCCTTTGTTCGCGTGATCGAAGATGAGGATGGCGAAGAGGAAGAGGAGCGACGAGAGCAAAAAACGCCGCGCGGAAAAGCGAGACGGCGATAGTTTTTACGAATAGAGGTTCATTGAATTACTGAGCAAGGCGACGGGGTCAGTCACGTGCAAGGCTTCGCGGACGAAAAACGCCTCGGCATATTCTGTCCCAATTAACGCGCCGCAGTAACGATCACGCGCTTCCATTTCGCGTAAAAATTGCGGTGTGCTGACGCGCGATTGTGGCGCATCGCTGGTGGGGTTATGAAACTGCGAGGCATGCGCCCGAATAGCCTGCCATTTGCGGTCAGATTGGGCGGTAATATCTACGAGAAAGCTGGGTGCAATGGTGCGAGGAAAGAGAAAATACGCGACAGCCAATGGTCGCCAGCGTTCCAACCCAAAGTCAGCATCGTATTTTGCTAAACCGGAAATGTGCGCTGCTTCGCGGACGAGCTGCGAGGTATGAGCGTGATCAGGGTGTGGGTCGTCCCAGAATTGTGTGAAAACGATGCGTGGTCGCAATCGTCGCAAGGCTCGCACGATTTGAACGCGCGAGTCTTCATTGGCCCAAATATGAGAATCACCCAAAGCTAGATTTTCGCGCACCGTGACCCCCAGGATTTTGGCGGCGGCCTGCGCTTCGATGGCACGAATTTCCGGTGTTCCGCGCGTTCCTGCTTCGCCACGCGTCAAATCCAGAATGCCTGTTTTATAGCCTAATTCAGCGAGTTTAATGAGTGTGCCGCCAACGGATAACTCCACATCGTCAGGATGCGCGGCAATGGCTAAAACGTCGAGTTGAGAGGCTGCGCTAGTCAAATCAGAACTCCTTCGTTACAATACGCAGCTTCTTTCTACAACGACATTTTGCAAATAGCAATCAGGAGAACTCTTCAATGTCCTCTGGCAGATTAGCAGTTTTGGTGGGCGGCGGCCCGGCTCCGGGTATCAACGCCGTCATTTCATCCGCGACGATTGAAGCGATCAATCAAGGCTTCGATGTGGTCGGTGTGCAAGACGGTTTCAAGTGGTTGATCCGCGAAGACACGTCACGGCTTCGATCTTTAACGATTGACGATGTTTCGCGCATCCACCTGAAAGGTGGTTCAGTGCTTGGCACCGCGCGCGATAATCCGACCAAAAATGAAAAGCACTTGAAGTCCGTGATTGATACGCTGCGCAGCGTTGGCGTCACACATTTAGTGACAATTGGCGGTGACGATACGGCGCTTTCGTCAAGCTACGTGGCGGAAAAATCCGGTGGTCAAATTCACACGGTTCATGTCCCGAAAACGATTGATAACGATTTGCCGCTGCCGAATCATATTCCAACGTTTGGGTTTCAAACGGCGCGACATGTGGGCGTCGAATTAGTGCGCAATTTGATGGAGGATGCGCGCTCGACGAGACGTTGGTACATCGTTGTGGCGATGGGGCGGCAGGCCGGACATCTTGCGCTCGGCATCGGCAAAGCAGCAGGTGCCACGTTGACTATAATTCGTGAGGAATTAGAGCAAGAGACCGTTCCGTTTTCTCAAATCTGCGACATTGTGGAAGGCGCGATTATCAAACGCCGCGCGATGGGCCGCAATTACGGCGTCGCCATTTTGGCGGAAGGTGTCATTGAAAAGCTGGATACCCAGGAACTGGCCGATTTGCAGGATGTCGAACGCGATGAACACGGTCACATTCGCTTCGCGGAAATTGATCTTGCCCGCAAAGTCAAAGTCGAAGTCCAAAGCCGTTTGCAGGAGCGCGGCATCAAGATGACGTTGACGAACAAAAACATTGGCTACGAATTGCGATGCTGCGATCCAATTCCGTATGACGCCGCTTATTGTCGTGATCTGGGGTACAGCGCGATCAAGTTTTTAGTCCAGGGCGGTAGTGGTGCGATGGTCACAGTGCAGGGCGGCAAGTTGGTGCCGATGTATTTCAAGGACCTGCGCAATCCTGTGACCAACAAAACGCGTGTGCGCAATGTGGATATTCGCAGCGAGGGCTATCGCGTTGCTCGTGAGTATATGCTGCGCCTTGAAACAAAAGATTTTGAATATTCCGCCTGGGTCGAAAAATTAGCTGAAGCGGCCAACTTATCAGTTGGTGAATTCCGCAGCCAATTTGAATATCTGTGTGTGGATTCTACATCAGGAGCTTAAAACGGTGGTCGGTGGCTGGTAGTCGGTGGTTGGTAAAAATTTCTTGCCAGCCACCAGCCACTAGCCACTAGCCACCACCAATTACTATGTCTATCAAAAAACTTGGAATTGTGGTGGGCGGTGGTCCCGCCCCCGGAACGAATGGCGTCATTGCGGCAGTTGCTATCGAAGCAATCAATGCGGGTGTGACCCCGATTGGTTTTCACGATGGGTTTGAATGGCTGGCGGAGCGATATACGGACGAATGGCACGAATTGACGATTAATGAAGTCTCACGCATTCATCTGGATGGTGGCGTTGTGCTGGGGGCTTCGCGGCGCGACATCACGCGTGACCCAGAAGCATTGGAGAACACGATTGCTGCGCTCAAGAAACTGGGCATTGAAGCCCTGGTTGCCATCGGCGGCGACGATATGATTCGCAGCGCGGCAGCAGTCTCTGAAGCGACGAATGGCGCAATCAAAGTTGTGATGATTCCGAAGAGCATTGATAACGATTTGTGGATGCCGTTGCCGGTGCCAACGCTTGGACACGAAACGGCGCGGCACGTCGGCGTGGGTCTGGTGCAGAGCTTGATGGAGGATGCGCGAACAACCGGACGTTGGTACATTGGCGTAACGATGGGACGACCGACAGGTCATCTAACGCTCGGCATCGGCAAAGCCGCAAGCGCCACGTGTACGATTATTCCCGAAGAGTTTAAGAGTGAAGTGATTCGATTATCGGATATCTGCGACATTGTAGAAGGTGCGATTATCAAACGCCGCGCGATGGGGCGAGGTTTTGGCGTTGCATTGCTATCCGAAGCGCTCGTCGAATTTCTTTCGCCTGACGAGGTCGCGGAATTGCGCAACGTAGATCGAGACGCGCAGGGCAATATCCGGGTGTCTGAGGTAGACCTTGGCCGGAAGGTCAAGAATGAAGTCGAACGACGATTGGAAGACCGCGACATTAAAGTTACCATCGTCGATAAAACGATTGGATATGAATTGCGTTGTTCACCACCGATTCCGATGGATGCCGAAATGGCGCGCGACTTGGGCTATGCGGCAGTGACGTATTTACTCAAGGGGGGATCCGGCGCAATGATTACGATTCAGGGCGGGGAGTTCCTTCCGATTCCCTTCAAAGAATTACTGGATCAAACCTCCGGGACCGGGCGTCGGCGTCCTGTAGATGTGGATACGGAAAGCTATCAAGTGGCCCGTGATTATATGGTTCGATTGAATAATCGAGACTTTAGTGATGAGGAATGGCTAAAAACTTTGGCAGAGGCCGCGAAGATGGCTGTCCCCGCATTTCAGGAAAGATTTAGTGCTCAAATGTAGCTCTAAAACGGATAAGTCCTATATGGGTAAGGTGTTTAAAATAGAGTAATTAACTTGATACATCAGAGTTTCTGGAAAAATCATTTTAGGGCTTGACAAATTTTGTTAGCCGTCTAAAATGTGTGGCAATCTAACTGTTGATGGGGTGAGGACATCAACGGTTTTCGAGCCGGTTACAGGTCCCAAACTTGTAACCGGCTCTCAGTTTTTCTGGACCACTTTACTAGAGTAATACGCCAACTTTCTCAAGGCTTGCTCTGTTTCTTGTAGGTTCGCATTTTTGAAATAGCAAGCACGCAGGTAGCTCGCCAAAGAGGGGCATTCTGCTACTGAAAGGCCCCCTTTGGCGCAAGTGTGGTTTTGTGTTTTGCCTATGGTTTGGGCGGATGATGGATTTTAGCTACTCACCACCATAATGAATTTCCATTCGACGAATGCGCATGCTAGCCAAAAACAACACAATGGCTGTGACGATTAGCATCCCCGTAATCGCTATCCATTGCGGCGTCGGTTCGCCAATAATTGCCAAAGGACCTTCGTTGACGGGGACTGGGACGAGGGAATGCAGGTAATGAATGATGCTGATTTTCTTCAGCATCGGCGGCAGCAGGAAATTAAGCCATTCCCACCCATACACAAATAACGCCGGAATAATTGGATTGCGGAAAAATAATCCAATCACCATAAAGAGTGCGCCGTACCCCACACACGCCAGAATCGTGATGCCAAGATAATCTGTAATCTGTGCCCACCCCGGCCCGTTGAAAATGTAGTCGAGGTTGGCCTGCACACCACGGGGTAAGTATAGAAAAAACAGCGCGCCCGCCGTCGTCAGCAAAAACAATGTACACGACGCGATCAACCCCGACAGATATTTTCCTACGACTAACACTTCGCGTTTCACCGCTGAAAGAAAGTAATAATGCAGGCTTTTGTCTACCACTTCACCACGGAACAGATTCATGAAAATCCAGGCACAGCCGAAGAAAATCACTGTGCGCAGAATCAATCCTTCGTGCAGGTTGGAAAACACAATCATCGCTTCCGCAAAGTTTGTGCGGACGCCTCGCCGCATCCCGCGATCAAACAACGCGAGCATCATCATAATCACGACGGGGATGGCGGCCAACAAATACATCGGCAATGCGCGTTTGCTTAAAAAGTTCTTCTTGATTTCCAGGCGCAAGATGCCTGCGATTTGCCTGCGCCAGAGGGACCATCCCGACCCCAGTGTGGGAGCTTCTATTGCTACTGCGTTCATTCGCCCTCCTGTCGTGCGCCGATCAAATAGTGGTAGACGGCGTTCAGGTCGTTGTCTACCGTAGCGACCGTTTCAATATTCAAATCTGAAGTCACTACAACGCGATTCAGTAGGTCGTAAAATTTGTCGGTGTTGCGCGTTTTCACAAATAACCCTTTGCGGTCGTCGTGAATATGAACTTCGACGATGTGTGGTTCGGCAAACAGTTTCGTTGCCAGGAATGAAGGCTGATCGCAGCGCACGACAATTTGCAGCGGATGTTCTTCCAATTCGTTGCGCACGCCCTGCACTTCGCCTTCGGCCTTAATGTAGCCCTCTTTGATAAAGATCACGCGATCCGACATCTTGTTGACTTCGTGCAAAATGTGGCTGGAGATAATGAGGTGTAACCCTTCGTCGGCGAGTTCACGGAATAAGCGAATCGCTTCGGCGCGCGCCATCGGATCAAGTCCGTTCAGTGGCTCATCCAGCACAATGACCGAAGGCTGATGCGCGATGGATTGTGCGAGGCGAATCCGCTGTCGCATCCCTTTGCTGTAACCCGCGACCTTACGTTTTGCGGCTTCCGTCAACCCCACCCGCTCAATCGCGCGCGCGGTCATTCGATCTGCATCGTTCTTCGCATAGCCGTGAACGCGCAAGTACGAATATACAAATTCGTAGCCGGTATGTCCCGCCGGAAATGAATCGAATTGCGAGCAATAGCCTACTTTCCGAAAAAATATTTCAGGATCATTGGCCGAATAATCCAACACCTTCACCCGACCGCGCGTGGGCTGAATTAAGCCCGTCATCAGGTTCATTAGCGTTGTTTTGCCGGAGCCATTCGGCCCGACTAGGCTGGTGATGCCGGGCGCGATTTGCAGATTTACGCGATTGACGCCGAGGATTTCACCATAAAATTTCGAGACATCCTCAAAGACAATCATCTGTTCAGCCGTAACGGATTCTTTGGCTGTTTGGCTGATTGGAATATTGATGACAGCTTCCATTATTTAACGACCTCATAAGCTCGTACTTTGAGCGAGAGAAGACCTACGCAAATCAAGGCCAAAACAATCAGAGACGCCCACAAACTCCACGTCGGCGGAACCATCCAATCCGGCAACATGCCGCTTTCGAGACGGAACAATTTATCCATCAGCAAATTCAACACAAAACTCGGATGAATCAAAGTACCCAAATTCGTGCTAAACATCTCGTTGACCATAATCGAGATTGGTGTTGGGATCGTAAACACCGCAAACAATGCACCGCTTGCCGCAATGCGCCATTTCAACCAAGCTGACAACGCCGTCGCCAATAATGCCAACAAAATGATGTGCGCCCAACTTACTACGAGGACCGCACGCGCAATGAAGAGGTTTTCCCACCACCAGCTTGCACCCTCCAAATATGCTTCAAAGAAAAACAGCAGCAGCAGCGGAACCCACGTAATGAGCGACAGCAAAAAGCCAATGACCGACATCTTGCCGATGACATAATCTGTGCGCGTCAACGGACGGCATAAATACAGTGGCAAGGCGTTATTCGACAAATCGCGGGAGATCAAAACCGGCCCCACGATCACGGTTAGCAAAAAGCCAAACCCCGTTTGAATGTTCGTAAAGACGCGAAAGAAAAATCCATTGATATTAAAGCCGATGTCAGATACTGATAACCCAAATGCCGCCAACGCCGTTGTGTTGTGCTTGAAGTAAATCAGGATCGTCATCACCAGTAGCGGCGCAAAACAAATCGCAAATAATCCAGTGAAGAGCTTCGATTGAAAGACGCCTTGAAACGCGTAGCGCGGCAAGATCAGAAACCGCGACCAAAGCGGCGTCGTGACGCCTGCATAGTGCTGATAAGTATGTTGATAAACTGCCATGAAAGATGCTCCGTTATTGCACGGTCAACTTCGGTTGGGAACGCCGTAAAAATGTAAAAGCTACGACAACCTGCGAGTATCTGGTCGTCGTAGCTTTTACGCAATGTGGGCTGAAAATGTTCTTCAAATTCTCGGCATTTAACCGGCATTTTGGAATGCTTGCGCAATCCAGCCGATCAATTCTGCATCTACCTCGGCGGCGCTGGTGAGTTTT
>JAEUQN010000203.1 GCA_016789725.1 Blastocatellia bacterium
CCGTGGATAGATTTGACGCTGTTGGGAGTACGGATTGCGTTGGCGTTGTTATCGGCGTTGATTGGGTGGATCGTGACTGTCGGTGCGATGTCTCTTTTACAATCGAAGCGAACCACGGGGAGCACGGGGGACACGGGGATTGTGATTGAGAATGCTTGAAGTGTTGTGCAGATGTTTCAATTTACGAACCTGATTCAATTTCTTTTTCCCCGTGCGCCCCGTGTTCCCCGTGGTTTGTTTTTGCTTTTGCTATTCCTCTTCTCAGCCTGCTCGAAACCTCAACAAACGACATCAGAATCTATCAAGCCCCTTGCTTTTGACGATGCTACGATTCAACGCGCCGCTGCGTTCGCAGTGGCTGATCGTGAAGGTGCGATCCTCGTGATGAATCCGCGTGATGGGCGCATTCGTGCAGTCGTCAATCCGCGTTTGGCCTTTGAGCAGAAGTTTCCCCCCGGCTCGGCAATCAAGCCGTTTACTGCCCTCATTGCCATGCGTTCGGGGATTGCAGACAACGACACGCGCATGGCTTGTGGGCGCACATTTCAGCGCGACGAGTATCAGGTTACCTGCTCGCACAAACGCGTCAACAACTCGCTCAAACTGCATCACGCGCTGGCGTATTCGTGCAATTATTTTTTTGCGAATTTGGCAGAACGAATGAACGCGCCGAGCTTTTTCTCGACGTTGGATTCGTTTGGCTTTGGGCAGCGCACGGGAGTGAATGCGAATGAAGCGAGCGGCGATCTCAAACAAGCCGAATGGCGCGTCAGCACCGCGATTGGCAATGATGAAAATGTGCTGGTGACGCCTGTGCAATTGCTGACTGCGTTCACTGCACTGGTGAATGGTGGGCATTTGCTGCGACCACGAATTGCAGAAGCGGATCAATTTTCCGCGCAGGAAATTCGCACCCTCATTATCAATGCACAGCATCGCGCCGTGTTGCTGGAAGGAATGCAGGGCTGCACGCAGTTTGGTTCGGCATCGGAAGCAGGTTTGGACAAGCTGCCGTACGACGTGATCGGTAAGACCGGCACATCGGGCGCGAGCAATGGCTTTCGCACGCAAGGCTGGTTTGTCAGCTTTTTACTCAATCGAAAAAATACAAAGACAGTCACGCCCGATGATTTGAACTTGACTGTTTTGGTGTTTCTCAAACGCGCGCACGGAGCCGACGCGGCAACTGTAGCAGCCACGTTCTATCGCCAATTGATCTTCGGTCAAACGGCGACCGCACAAAACGAATCCCCTAAATCCCAAATCCCAAATCCTAAATCCTTTCGCGTTCATCTCGTGCGCGAAAACCAAACGGTCGAAGTGGAGTTGGAACACTATGTGCGCGGCGTCTTGGCGGCTGAATCCAGCGTCGAAACCGAACTCGAAGCCCTGAAAGCACAAGCCATCGTGAGCCGCACCTTCGCCCTGAAAAACCTGCAACGGCATAAAAACGACGGCTATGATTTCTGCTCGCTGACGCATTGCCAGCGGTATGTGCATCAGCTTGCCGATCACAACAAAGCTCTGATTTTACGGGCTTCGGACGAATCGGCGAGGCAGGTGCTGCGTGATGAACGCAATCAAATTGCCGACGTCTATTTTCACGCGGCGTGCGGTGGGATGACGACCAATCTGGAAGCCGTGTGGGGCGCACCCTCGCCGAGTTATTTGCGCCGGGTCAAAGACGATTACTGCACGACGATGTCGCACAAAAACTGGTCGCAAAACATTTCTGCCAAAGAACTACTGCGTGCGCTGCAAAGTGATGAACGCAGCAATGTGGGTCGGCAGCTTGAGCAAATTATGATCACGAAACGCGACACTAGCGGACGCGCCGAATTCATTACGCTCGAAGGTCAGCGGCGCAAACAAGTACGTGGCTGGGAATTGGCCTTGATCGTCAATCGCGTGCTGGGCTGGAATATGCTCAAGAGTTCGCGCTTTGATGTGCATCGCGCAGGCAATGGTTTTGTTTTTCGCGGCAGTGGCTTCGGACACGGGTTGGGATTATGTCAGGAAGGCGCACACGTGATGGCGCGGCGCGGGATGAGCGCGCGGCAAATCGTCGAGCAGTATTTACCCGGCGCGAAGCTGGCAGGCGGTGAAGTTGCGTCGCTTGAGGTCCATCGGACAGCCACACCCTTGCTCAGTTTTCAGGTTCCACCCTTCGCTTTTCGTTGGTTGAGTGAACGTCTTTCCGGCGGTGAGTGCTTCCACTGCAAAGCAATGAAGAATGAGGAATGGGACACGGAGGAAGCCCAGCTTCGGCGTGCAACAATTGCCAGCGAGCATTTTCGCGTGATCTATCCGGTGACGCTGGCGAAAGCGGAAGCAAATGAAGTCATGCGTATTCTGGAAATCGCGCACACCGATCTGGCAAAGCGACTGAATGCGGCTTCGATCAACCTGACACAATCACAATTTACACATGTTACCTTGCACCAGGCCACCAGCGATTTTGTCACTGCGACCGGACAGCCCGCGTGGATAGCAGGCGCAACGCGCGGGAACACGATTCATTTGCAACCGCTGGCCGTGTTGCGTCAGCGGGGCATTATGGCTTCAACCTTGCGGCACGAATTCGCGCACGCTGTGCTGGAACGCTTGAGCCACCATCGCGCACCGCGCTGGCTTCTGGAAGGTCTGGCGATTCACTTTGCGGGCGAAGGGCGAATGTATGCGCAAGTTACCGACAAGGTAGATCAAGATGCTTTGGAAAAGAAACTGCCCGCGCCCGCGTCTTCCCAGGAAATGCGCGTTTTGTATGCCGCCGCGTACCGCGAAGTGCAATTGCTGATCCGTGCAATGGGCGAACCGAAAATCTGGCAAAAGGCAACAAAACCGTAATACTTTTTATCTTGCAAACTGAACGAAACCTCTCCTATACTCCGCGCACTCTCTGCCCCTGAGATGGCCCACTACTCCAATTCAAGTTGCTTTCCCCAAGGCTTATATCAACAACCCGCCGCGAGTTTTTTCAGTGATGTAATTCTTTTTGGCTTCCTCGTTCCTGCTCAGCTCTTACCAAAGAATTAAGGACTTGACTCGTGTTTGGCGATCCCCTCGCCCTGATGCGACGTCCCTAAAAAATATTGTAATCGGTTTTCTGGGCGACGGAGACACTTGGACCAAACTGCCGACGAAACGAATTTGAGCGACATGATAACAGCGAACAAAACAGCTCGGCCTGACTACCTGAAAAACAAATCTGCGCTGCGCTTCCTGCTGGTTGGGGCGACGTTGGATCGGCTTCCCGCCCTGGATGGCGAACTGCAAGTGGTGAAGATCGAGACCTTGTGGGAATGCCTGCAAAATGCCGCTTTTGCGTTTGATTGTGTAATGCTGGCGCTCCACGAACCAAATGAAATGCTGGCGTTGTGCCGGCAATTGCGGGCGCATCCCGAAGCCGGAGAACTGCCGATCATCGCCTTCGTTTCGGATAGTGAAGTGGCAAGCGATGCGATCCGCGCCGGGGCCAGCGATTTTTGTTTTGTGGCTAATGCTGCCACAGAACTGCCCGCGCGGATTCGATTATGTCTGCTCAATCATCAACAGGCGCAGCGGATCGCCTGGCAATTGGATGAGCAGCGTCGTGAAATCGCTATTTCGCATTTGCTGATGGAAAAGGTCGTAGACGCGTTGCCGGTGAGTTTGTACGTGGTGGACCGCGATTTGCGCATCGTGGCCTGGAATCGCAACCGCGAAGTCGGCGGGCAGGGAATTGAACGACAACAAGTTATTGGGCGCAGTGTTCTGGAAGTATTTTCCAAAATGCCGCGCCAACGATTGAAGCGGGACTTCGAGCAGACGTTTGAAACCGGCGAACTATTACGCTTTGAGCAGGAATCCACGGCTGATGGTGACACCCGGCACTGGTTTATCAGCAAAATTCCGATGCGGTTAAATGACGACAGTTCCGACGTCACCCACGTCATCACGGTTGGGGAAGAAATCACCGATCAAAAGAAAATGAATGCGGCCATTATCCACGCCGAAAAACTAGCGGGATTGGGGCGCTTGGCTTCAGGCGTTGTCCACGAAATCAACAATCCGCTGGCTACAATTGCCGCGTGTACAGAGGCGCTGCAACAGCGATTGGATGAGCTTGCATTGTTGTCGGAAGAATCGCGTGAGGACTTTAGCGAATACTTGAAGCTGGTCAATGACGAAGCCTTTCGGTGCAAGGGGATTACCAATAGCTTATTGGAATTTTCGCGGCATCGGGAATCGGAAAAAATACCCCACGAAATCAACGATCTGATTAAGCAAACCTTACGACTAATCAAACACCATCCCAAGCTCAAGCGACTGCAATTGATGGTCGAATTGCGTGATGGGCTACCGAAAATTAAAGCGAATGAAGGCCAGATCAAACAAGTGTTTCTGGCGATTGTGACCAATGCCTGCGATGCCGTGGACGAAAACGCGGGGCAGGTTCGCATTTGCACCGACCTTTTCAAGGTCAAAGGGCAAGAGTTTATCGGGGCTGAATTCACCGACAATGGAGTCGGGATTGCTCCCGAACTCCAGGCCAAAATTTTCGAGCCGTTCGTCACGACCAAACCCTTTGGGCAAGGGACAGGCCTGGGCCTGGCGGTTTGCTACGGCATTGTTTCGGATCACGGCGGCAAAATTGAAGTTGTCTCGCAGGTCGGGCAAGGAACGACGATGCGAGTCTTACTCCCTCTCACCTAAGAATTATGAGTCATACACCCATCAAATTACTGATTGCTGAAGATGAATTGAACCTTTCCTATGTCCTGCAAAAAGAACTGATTCGTCAGGGCTGTGTGGTCACGGTTGCCCATAACGGAGACGATGCCATTCGCTTTGCCCGGCAAGAAGAGTTCCACGTTGCTTTGCTGGACCTGATGATGCCGGGGGCCAATGGAATCCAGGTTCTGCGTGCTTTAAGCGAGCAGGAGCCAGCGCCCGAAGTCATCATTATGACGGGACACGCGACCGTTAATACCGCGCTCGAAGCAATGAAGTTGGGAGCGTATGATTACCTCACCAAGCCTTGTTCCTTAGCCGAATTAACAGAAGTGGTGCGTAAAGCGAATGAAAAAAATCGGCTGAAACGCGACAATCTCGTGCTGCAAAGTCTGGTTCGGCATAGTGTGGGAAATGGTGCCGCCACGCGTACCGGCCATCACGGCATCATTACGCACAGCGAAAAGCTTTATACCGTGCTGTCGCAAATTGAATTGATTGCTCCGAATCACGCGCCAGTATTCATTAGTGGTGAGGCCGGAACCGGAAAAGAATTGGTCGCGCAGGCAATTCATCACGCCTCGCCGCGCCGGACCAAACCGTTTGTGACTTTGAACTGTGCGACGACCCCGGAATCCTTAATCGAAGCGGAACTCTTTGGGCATGAGGCCGGAGCCTTTGCCGCCGCCCGCACGCGCCAACTTGGATTGTTTGAGCTGGCGAATCACGGCACTTTATTTCTGGAAGAAATCGGTTGTCTTTCTCCGGTCGCGCAATCGCGCTTACAGCGGACGCTGGAAACAATGAGTTTTTATCGCATCGGCGGCACTCGCAAAATCGAAGTGGATGTTCGCATCATCGTGTCCAGCAGCCAGAATTTGCACCTTGCGATGCAACAGGACCTGTTTCGTTCAGAGCTGTTTCATCGCCTGAACAGCGTCCGAATTGCGATGCCGCCCTTGCGCGAACGCGTCGAAGACATCATGCCCATCGCCGAACATTTCCTGAAAACCTTTGCGCCGAATCGGCTGATCATGATTTCTCCTGAAACGCGTCGCGTGCTGACTTCATATCAATGGCCCGGCAATGTGCAGGAATTGCGCAATGTGATCGAACGGGCTGTGATCGTGTCACAAGGGAATCTCATTCAACCGAACGATTTGCTGGTTGAGTTAGCTTCACGAGATGCCTATGCGCCTCGCACGGAAGCCGGATCAAGTTACGATTCAGTGGCTTTAGGGATGGATCATGGATTGGGGATGGTGCCGGAGGCTATCGGGGTTGCCAAACCAGAAGGCGTTTCGGTTGTGCGATTGGATGAAACCGAGCGGCGCGAAATTCTGACGGCTCTGGAGCGCACCAATTGGCATCAAGGAAAAACCGCTGAGTTGCTCGGCATTTCTCCCTCGACACTGTATCGTCGGCTTCGTGAATACAATATTACAAAACGCATGATGCGGGCGCAGCGAGCGACACGGTAAGTTCAGGAGTCGCCGCCTTATGCACAACAAATGTAGCCAATGTGATTTGGTTAACTGGCCAAATGATGTGCAATGTCGAAGGTGCGGTACGTCGCTGGAGGAAAGTGGCCAGCTCGATCTTTCCCTTTTACGCCCCAAAGGGCAGCCTGTCCAAATCCAATTAACAGACGACGATGATGCCGCTTTTGATGAAGCGCGGAACCTTATTAAAAAAGGGGTTAATGCAGGCATGATCTACGGGGGCATTTCGCTCGTCGTGATCCTGTTCCTTCAGATGTTTTCGCCGCTGGCCGAGGGCTTCCTGAAATTTGCCTGGTTGGATATTGGCATTATTTATGGACTGACGTATGGGATCCACCTGAAAAGCCGCGCCTGTGCCGGTTTGATGTTGGTGTATTACCTGTTGAGCAAATTGGCAATGATAACGCAGGGTAGTATTGGGTTAATTGGAATTTTCGTCGCCATTGCTTTCGTCAAGGCGTTCTATCAAGGCTGGCGGGGAACTTTCCTCTACCATCAAATCAAACAATCCCGCTCCTCACATCTTAGCGTCTGACGCTACTTTCCTCGAAATTTCTGAACATCTACGGTCTAATTCCACCGCAAAGTCAGCAGACGACTGCGGCGCTCTGTGCTAGAATGCGCGATTCTATTTGGCGCTATCCTGTGGTGATAGCTTATCGGTCTCAGGCCTTGGTTTTTAGTTTTACCCTACGATCAAGCTCCGGGACCTCGCACTCAAGACCGACTTATGATTCAAACTGTCAAAGGCACACGAGACATTTTACCTGCTGACATGCCGCTCTGGTTACGCGTCGAAGCCGTTGCGCGCGAAGCGTTCCGCCGCTATGGCTTCGAGGAAATCCGCACGCCGATTTTTGAGAAAACCGAACTCTTTGCGCGCGGCGTCGGTGAAGCGACTGACATCGTTCACAAAGAAATGTACACGTTTATTGACAAGGACAGCGATCAGACTTCGTTGACGCTGCGGCCTGAAAACACCGCGTCGGTTGTGCGCGCGTACATTCAGCACAAGATGTACAACGACAAAGCGCAGGGCGAAGTCACGAAGCTGTATTACATCGGTCAGATGTTTCGCCGCGAACGCCCGCAGGCCGGACGCTATCGCCAGTTCTACCAAATTGGCGTCGAAGTCTTAGGCCACGACGATCCGGCCATCGAAGCCGAAGTGATCGAAATGCTTGATTGGATGCTGAAGGAATTGAAGATCAACGACACGACTTTGCTCATCAATTCGGTCGGCGATACAAATTCACGCCCGGCATATATTGAAAAATTACGCGCCGCCGCCGCTGAACATTTGGACAAGTTCTGCGACGACTGCAAACACCGTTACGAGACGAACGCGCTCAGAATGTTTGACTGCAAAAATCCGAATTGTCAGGCCTTGATTGCTGATTTGCCGACGATCACGGACTCACTGGACGCCGCTTCGGCGCAGCACTTCGCCCAATTCAAAGCGCATCTCGACGCGCGCGGTATCGCATACACCGTGAATCCACGGATGGTGCGTGGCTTGGATTATTACACCCGCACAGCGTTTGAAATCATTGGCGGCAGCTTAGGCGCGCAAAACACGATTGTCGGCGGAGGCCGCTACGACGGGCTTTCGGAAACGATTGGCGGGCCGCCCGCGAAAGGTTTCGGCTTTGCGTTCGGACTGGATCGGATGGTGCTTTCGATTCCGCCCAACGAAGCCGAACGTTTGCGCAACGAATCCGCCGCCGACATTTTCATTGTGTACTTAGGCGAAGCAGCGCGGCAAAAAGCATTGCTGATCGCCCGTGAATTGCGCACCGCAGGATTGAGCGTCGCGCTCGAATTTGAAGAACGCAAAATGAAAAAGGCGATGGCGCAGGCGAACAAGTTTCGTGCGCGTTATGCCTTAATCATTGGCGACAACGAAATCGCCACCGGAATGTACGGCCTGAAAAATATGACCACAGGCGAACAGGAATCTTTAGACTTGGAATCAATTAAATCGAAACTTCTTGGTGGTCGGTGAGCGGTGGTCGGTGGCCGGTTGAAAAACCAGCTACCGACTACCGACTACTGACTACCGACTACTCTTATGCTTGATCATTTAGGACAAACCAAACGAACTCATCATTGCGGCGCACTGCGTACCGCGCACGTCGGACAAACAGTCACATTAATGGGCTGGGTCAACAGCTACCGCGATCAAGGGCAACTGCTGTTTATTCACCTGCGCGACCGCGAAGGCATTACGCAAATCGTTTTTGACGAAGGCGTCAACGCCGAACTGCTCGCCAAAGCCAAACAGGTGCGCCGCGAATTTGTCATTGCGATTACCGGCGAGTGCATCGCGCGCGACGAAAAGAATTTCAATCCTGTGATGGCTACGGGCGAAGTCGAAGTCGCTGCAACGGAAATCAAATTCCTCAACGACGCACAAACGCCGCCCTTTGAACTGGAAAACACGCTGGCGAGCGAAGAGTTGCGCCTGAAATATCGCTATTTGGATTTGCGCCGTTTGGAAATGCAAAAGAACTTTCGCCTGCGCCACAAGATCACGCTCGCGGTGCGCGATTACCTGGACTCGCGCGGTTTCTTTGAAATTGAAACGCCGATTCTGACGAAGTCCACGCCCGAAGGCGCGCGCGATTACCTCGTCCCGGCACGCACGGCACCGGGCAAGTTTTACGCGCTGCCGCAATCGCCACAGCTCTTCAAGCAACTGCTGATGATCGCGGGCTACGACAAATATTTCCAAATTGCGCGTTGCTTCCGCGACGAAGATTTGCGCGCGGATCGGCAGCCCGAATTCACGCAGATTGATATGGAAATGAGCTTCGTCCAGCCCGATGATGTTTTTGACATTGTCGAGGGAATGGTTTGCTCCGTTTTCAAAGCCGCTGGCTATGACGAACCCGCGCGTCCCTTCCAGCGCATGCCGTACAACGACGCGATGAACAAATACGGCTCCGACAAACCCGATTTGCGCTTTGGATTAGAGATGCAGGATTTGTCCGAACAATTTGCGAACGGCCCGTTCCCAGTCTTCGCTGATGTCGTAGCGAAAGGCGGCGCGGTTAAAGCCCTCGTCGTCAAAGGCGCAGCGACGTGGTCACGCAAGCAATACGATGAAATCGGCGAAGTCGCAAAACGCTACGGCGCTGGCGGCTTGGCTTACATTCAAGTCTTGGAAGGCGAAAGCAAATCCGCACTGACCAAGTTTCTCGGTGCCGACGGCATCAACGCGATCAATCAGGCTGTCGGCGCACAAGTCGGTGATGCTGTGCTGATGATTGGCGGCAAATGGGATACCGCGTGCGATGCGATGGGCCAAGTTCGTCTGGAAATCGCGCGCCGCGAAAAGCTCATCAACGAAGGTGAAAACAAATTGCTATGGGTCGTAGACTTTCCGATGTTCGAGTATCACGACGACGATAAACGCTACTATGCCAAACACCATCCGTTCACGTCGCCGATTGACGAAGACATCAACAACCTCGAAGGCGATTTGAGCAAAGTGCGCGCGAAGGCGTATGACTTAGTCTTCAACGGCAACGAACTCGGCGGCGGCTCCATCCGAATTCATCGCTCCGATGTGCAAGCGAAAATCTTCCAGGCGCTTGGCCTGAGCGAAGCAGAAGCGCGCGAAAAATTCGGGTTCTTTTTGGATGCCTTGAGCTACGGCACGCCACCACACGGCGGCATCGCGCTCGGTGTGGATCGTTTTGCCATGTTGCTCGCAGGCGCGAAATCCTTGCGTGACGTGATCGCGTTCCCGAAAGTAGCGAGCGGCTCCGATTTAATGACTGACAGTCCGAGCGAGGTGGATAAGAAACAACTGGATGAGTTGAAAATCAAGACCGTCCAGTTTTCGTAGGAGGCGTGAGGGCAACCTCAGAACTAGAACTTGGCCGTGCGGCGCTCGAAGAAATCTTTGAGCGTCGCATCACAGTTTTGGAGAACGAAGTTGCCAAACTGCGACAAGAACTGCGATCATCGGCTGGTCATAAGAATGATTAGGATGACGCTATCTATGGATCGTTTGCGAATAATCCTGATTACGATAAAGCGATGGAGTTAGGGCGAAAATTTCGAGAAGCTCAACGCCTAAAGCCTGCGAAAAAGAAGGCGAAAAAAACGCAATCAGTCAAAGGAAGCTAATATGGCGAAGTCATCAACAGAAGCGCGATTCGCAGCAATTGAGGCGGAGATTGCGCAACTCAAAAAACAAGTAGCGTCCAACGATAAGGCGCAAAACAATTGGCTAACAGAAACGTTTGGCGTTTATGCTGATTTTCCTGAATACGATCAGGTGATTGAATATGGACGGCAATATCGTGAGTCGTTGCGGCCTTCAGCAAAAGCAAAGTCTGCGGCTACGCGAATTGCCAAGAAACCTGCTACACAAAAAGCGTAATGTACATTTTAGACACCGATCACATGAGCTTGTTAGAGCGAAAGACAAGCCACGAAGCACAACGCTTGTTTTTTCGGCTCTCAGCCATAAACGATAAAGATTACGGCACAACTATCATCAGCGTTGAAGAGCAGATGAAAGGTTGGTTAGCGTTGCTTGCCAGTGCGCGGACGGTTGAAAAGCAGATAGAGTTTTATGGACGGCTGAAAAATGCGTTGTATCGGTACAATAAAATCCAGCTTTTCGATTTTGATTTTCAGGCGGCTAATATATTTACTGACTTGCAAAAACGACGCCTCCGCATCGGCACAATGGACTTGAAAATTGCGGCGATTGCGATTGCTAATAATGCGACATTGTTGTCGCGCAATCTCAAGGACTTCGGCAAAATCCCCACCTTACAAGTCGACGACTGGGCGGCCTAAACCAGCCTTTGTTTTATGTTCCACTCGCTTATCAGCCATCTCGTTACGTTTAGCTTTTTGTTCGTTCTTGTTGTTACACCAATTACTGCGACACAACAACCTTCGCCCGCGAACAATGAGCGAGAAGCGGCACTGAAGCTATTGCAAGAGAAACAATATGCAGAAGCGGCCAAGGCTTGGCGGACATTTCTCAGCGATTCCAAAAATCAAAAGGATGCAGAAGCCTGGTTGTATTTGGGCATCGCGCTTTACCGAAATAAAGAGATTGATGCCGCAGGCGATGCGCTAAAAAAAGCAGTTAAGCTGAACAACAAATCAGAAGCGGCTCATGCGAATTACGCAGCGGTCTTGTATGCCGCACACAAATTCAAAGACGCCGAAAAAGAAGTCAACGAAACTCTCAAATTGAATGCCAACAATCACGAGGCAATGTATCTGCGGGTGCTATTGCGATACAACAAAGGAATGCTCACGCAAGCACTCGCTGACATAGACCGGCTTTTGCAATTGAATCCCCAATTTGCGCCAGCCTATCTGCTCAAAGCGCAAGCGATAATTGGGCAACTTTACACCAACAGTGGAAAGTTAAAGATGGATTTCCCGCCGGAGTGGAAAGATACCTTTTTAGTAGCCGCGCAATATACGGAACAATACTTACAACGTAGTCTCAACTCTGATGACGCTGATTTCTGGCGTGAGCGAATTCAGGCACTGCGATTTTACGGCGGCAGTGATAATTCTTTGGGGTGTGAAAAAGCCACTATGAATTTACGTCCAGAAATTCTTTATCAAGAAAAAGCGAAATACACAGAAGAGGCACGCTTTGCTGGTATTCGCGGAACAGTCCGTTTGCGCGCGATCTTTGATGTAAATGGGCAAATCAAACATATTCTTCCAATGAATCATTTGGCAGGAGGATTAACGGAAGAGGCCATCAAAGCGATGCAAAAGATGCGGTTCAAACCGGCAGTCAAAGATGGAAAGCCCATCTGTGTTTCGATGATGGTTGAATTCGCCTTTGAGCTACTGCGATAATGGTGTTACTGACATGTCCAAAATCCGCGTTTTACCAGATCAACTTGCCAATCAAATCGCTGCCGGAGAGGTCGTCGAGCGACCGGCTTCGATTGTCAAAGAACTCATCGAAAACGCTATTGATGCGGGCGCGACACGTATTCGTGTAGACATTGAATCCGGCGGGCGTCGCTTGATTCGCATCTCCGACGACGGCGAAGGGATGATGCGCGACGATGCGATTATGGCGTTTGAGCGACACGCGACGAGCAAGATCAAAACGGCGGACGACCTCGGTTCGATTGTCACACTTGGGTTTCGCGGTGAGGCGTTGGCTTCGATTGCGGCGGTCAGCAAGGTGAAATTGCTCACGCAAACGGCGACCGATTTGGTCGGCACGCAAGTCGAAATTCACGGCGGCAAAATGCTGAACGTGAAAGATGCGGCGTTTGCGCGCGGCTCCGAATTTGAAATCAAGAGTTTGTTTTTCAATGTTCCGGCGCGACTGAAATTCTTAAAATCCGAAGCGACCGAAAGTTTTCACATCGCCAATCTTGTCACGCATTACGCGCTGGCGAATCCGAAACTCGCCTTCACGCTCACAAACAATGGACGCGAAAGCATCAGTACGACGCCGGTCGAAACGGTGCGCGAACGTGCGTATCAATTGTTCGGCGGCGATTTTGTAGATGCTTTGATTGAAGTCTACGGCGAATCCGGCGAGACGCGCGTGACGGGTTTTGTGTCTTCGCCTTCGGTGACTCGCACGACGAAGGATGCGCAGTATTTCTTCGTCAATGGTCGTTATGTGCGCGACAAAGTGTTGAGCCGCGCGTTGACCGAAGCCTATCGTGCGATGATGCCTGCGGGCGTGTATCCGTCGGCGATGTTGTTTGTCGAAGTGCCGCCGGGCGATGTGGATGTCAACGTGCATCCGGCGAAAACTGAAGTGCGATTTGTGCGCACGACGATTGTTCACGACACGGTGCGCGATGCGATCCGCGTTTCAATTGGCGGCGCAAAAGCAGCGGTCACGCCGATGGTTACGTTGGAACCGAGCCTGACGTTACCGCGCGTTGCTGAGCCGCCGATTTATGAACGCCCAATGCCGAGCGGCGATGCGTATCAAGCGCCGCGATTATCGCGTGAAGAAATGGTGGCGGCGTTGTATGCGCAAGGCCCGGAATCCCCCGAAGAACGCGAAGCGACCGGGAACGCAAGCGCCCCGCTTGCTGCACCGCCGCAACTCGAACAACCCCGCATCAACTTAACAACTTCCGAACCTATCGCTGACATTCCCGCGATCACGCCGACGCAGAGCAAGTTCACGCCGATTCGCTACGGCATTCGCATCGGCTGCCTCGGCACGAAAGGCGGGGATTTTTCGCACTCGCTGCTCAAGCCCGCGAATGATTTGTCGTTGATCCCCGACGACATCAAACC
>JAEUQN010000204.1 GCA_016789725.1 Blastocatellia bacterium
ATAATAGCTTTCCGCTGGCAGAATGCCGCCCGCGCCGGCCTCAATCCAGCGCAACGCTGGCGGCGTTCCCTGATAACCGGCAGCGCCGCTGTTCACCAACAACGACAACGCTCCGAATCCAAGAAGCACAATCATCGCGCTGCGGATGGCGTTATGCTGAAATCGTACTCGTTTCATATGCAATGAATCGTTTTCAGTTTTCTATTTAGCATTCAATTCCTCGCGGCTGAATCCCGCGAGTTGTTTGTAGCGTCCGGCGATTTCTTCCAACTCTGCTTGCGAGATGACATCGTACAACTGGGTAAAGCCATGTGGCGCGCGTTCTTCGACCAGTTGCATGACTTGCTCCGGGCCTTGTTGACGATTGGACAACACAATGCGCGCCGTTGGCTGCAATCGGTCCTGTTGATACCGTTGCAGCGCGTGAACGACATCCGACTCTGACGTTAAGGCTTCGGCGAGCGCGGGCGCATCCAAAATTGCTTGTGATGCCCCGTTCGAGCCAATGGGGTACATCGGATGCGCGGCATCTCCGAGCAATGTAACGCGTCCAAAGCTCCAACGTTCGACCGGATCACGGTCAATCATCGGAAATTCATACACGGTTTCTGCGCCCTCAATTAAGGCCGGAATATCAAACTTGAAATCCGGCGAAGCAAAACGCCACGAAGCGAAAGAGGGAAGTGCGGTGCTGGCGTCTACTCGTCGGTTCCAATCGCGCGGAGTTCCGGCGTAGGCGTCACCCACATACACATCCGCGACCCAGTTTATCAGCGAACGCCCGCGCGCCGCTGTTTGCGGGCAAATCGGATAGGCTACAAACTTGCGATCCGCATATCCGGCCATAAACATCGAACGGCCTGTCAGAAATGGTTCGCCTTCTGTGACACCGCGCCAGAGCAAGCGCCCGGAAAATTGCGGAGCCTGTTCATTGGGATAGAAGTGCCGCCGCACGCGCGAATGAATCCCATCTGCGCCAATCAACACATCGCCTGTTTCCACGGCGACAGTTTCCCCCGTCCCGCGATTAATGAACGTTGCCTCAATCTGATCGCCGTATTCTTTAAATGATTCCAGATGACAGCCGGTACGCACGGCTGCCGCGCCTAATCGCTCGCGCACGACCTCCAATAACAGCATCTGAAACCGCCCGCGATGAATGGAGTATTGCGGCCAGTGATAGCCCGCCGCCAGCCCGCGCGGTTCGCGCCAGATCAATTGGCCGAATTTATTGAAGTAAATCAACTCAGCGGTTGCAATGCCAATCTCCGTGAGCTTCGCGTCCAGCCCCAGCGCCGTCAGGATACGCACCGAATGCGGCAACAGGTTGATGCCGACGCCGAGCGGGCGCATTTCTGAGACTGATTCAAAGACACACGATTCAATCCCGGCCCGCTCCAAACAGAGCGCCGTGACTAAACCACCAATGCCGCCGCCTACGATCAGAACTTTCATTGAGTTTGTTGCTTTTGTTATCGGAGTCTCTCTCCGCGTGATCAAAAATCCCTGTGCCAGGACCAGTTTATCAAGGTATCACTCGTGACACCCCATTGGTGAGAATGGTTATCATTTAGCGGTTGAGCGTGATGATCGTCGGCGCACAGTTACTGGCATAAAGCTGCGCCACAGTCTGCGCCCGCCGCTCCAGCACGGCGCGTTGATTGATGTACCCTTTATCCGTAATTTCTCCCGCGTCTATTTGGGGCGGCTCCTCCAAGAGCAAAGCGCGGGTTGCGTAAGTTGAACTGCCACCGCCTTCTGCTTGCAATGCCTGTAAGCCTTTCCGCACTGAGTCGCGTACACGCTTGTCACAAAGGACATCTGACAGCGATGCGTCTGTAGACAAATCCGGGCACAGACTGCAACACCCGGCGAGACTGGGAAAAATCAAAAAGCCGATTTCGTCGCGGTCGTGCCCTGTGATGACGATGTCCTGCGCGACCGGAGCCAGCGCCGAGATCGCGCGCGTGCGCCATGCGCCAACCTGTACCCAGGTGCCGCTGGTCAATTTGAAATCTTCGGCGACGCGTCCGGCGAATTCAATGCCTTGTGCCGGATCATTGGCGTCTACAAAACGGGCCGCATCCCCCAACCGATAAAATCCCTCGTCGTCAAAAGCTGCCGCCGTCAAATCCTCGCGTTTCCAGTATCCCGGCGTGACGTTGTCGCCTTGCACGCGCAACTCATATTTGTCGCTGCCGGGCCAGGGAACCAGCTTGAGCGAGACGCCCGGCACCGGCAAGCCAATCGCAGCGGCGCGCGTCGTGGGGAAATGCACCAAAGTCACGCCCGGAGCCGTCTCGGTTGCGCCGTATCCCGATGTCAGGTACACGCACTGGCCTAGCTCGGCAGTAGCCACCCGCGCCAACCCTTCGCCAACGTGAGCGGGCAACGCCGCGCCAGAGAATTGCAGGACTTTGAGGCGGGCAAAGAAATTGGCGCGCAATTGTGCATCGGTTTCCAGAAACGGCAGCAACGCGGCATATCCGCGCGGCACGTTGTAATACAAAGTCGGAGAAATTTCGCGCAGGTTCCGCACCGTTTTTTCGATCAGGTCTGGCGTCGGTTTGCCTTCGTCCAGATACAGCGATCCGCCATTGACCAGCGCCACGCCGAAATTATTGTTGCCGCCAGCGGTGTGGTTCCACGGCAGCCAGTCCACCAGCACGGGCGGCTCTTCCTGCAAAAACGGCCAGGCCTGACGCAGCGCCTGCTGGCTGGCACAAAGCATACGTTGCGTATTGATCACCGCTTTCGGTTCGCCTGTCGAACCAGAGGTCAGCAGAAACTTGGCAATGGTGTCAGGCGTAATTGCCGCGAACGCCTGATTGACAGCTTCAGCATCGGTGACAGCCAGCAGTTCCGCAAAATCTGTGGCGACACGCGGTAGGGCTTCAGGGTTTCGCACTGTGACCAATTCAAATGCATACTCGCTGAGCGCCGCCAGTGCAGAGGCGTATCGCTGCCCGTCCTCTGCGAATACGATTCCGGGCGTGATCAGGGAAAACACGGCGCGCAGTTTTTTGAAATCGCGCGACATCAACGAATAAGAGGCAGAAATCGGAACGACAGGCACACCAATCTGCAGGGCGGCTAAAGCGAGCAACGCGTGTTCGATGGAATTCTCCGACAGAATTGCAACCGGGCGGTGAACTGAAAGATTTCGTTGTAATAACGCCGTTGCAATCGCCTGCACGCGTTGCAATGTTTCGGCATACGTGACACTGCGCCAATGATCGCCCTGTCGTTGGGCGAGAAAAATGTGTTGTGGGCGTTCGACGGCCCATTGTTCCAAATATTCACCGAGGCAACGTGCGTAGGGCTGCAATTCTTCCGGCGAGCGCAAAACCAGCGTATCGTCGTCGCGGCGTTCGACCCGCACGCGCGCCGACAAAAAACTAACTGGGATGAAGTTGGAAACTGTGGAGCCTTCCATCAGAGTTACGTCGTGCAATATAGTACAAGAGTTGATGGGTGTCTATGCGCATTATAATTCGTGCGCGCGAGGCAAAAGACCGCAATCGTTTGTGCCAAACTCATCGCCTTAACATCTCAGGAAGATTCGGTCATCTTCAAGTCTGTTGCAATCCGGTGAGGCTGCCCGTACTGCTGCCAAAGGCATCTACCTGCACCCCCAGGCGGTGCAACATCGTGACGAAAAGATTGCTGAGCGGCGTGTTGTGATCGCGGTTGAAGGCGAGATGTTGCCCGTGTTTGAAACCGCCTCCGGCCAGAATGATCGGGAGGTTGGTGTTGTCGTGAATGTTGGCTTCGCCCATGTTGCTACCATACAACACCATTGTGCGATCCAGCAGACGTTCGCCGCCTTCGCGTTTACTGGCGAGGATGCCGAAGAGTTTGTTCAGCACTGCCATGTGCTGGCGGTCAGCGGCCTCAAGCTGGTGCAGCTTCTTCTCGTTTTGGCCGTGATGGCTTAACCCGTGGTAGCTTTCGGTGGTGTCTGGTTGTCCCGCCAATTTGAAAATAGGTGTCCAGAAGGCATCCAGCATTAACGTGACGATGCGCGTGGAATCCGATTCAAACGCGAGTTGCGCCATGTCCAGCATTAACTCAAACTTTTCAAAAAAGTATTTGCCTTCCTGAATCGCAGCAGGCGGCGCTTGCGTAGCTTTTGGCAGCGGGCGCAGTTCCCATTCGCGCGCGGCAGCAAGGCGCTGTTCGACCTCGCGCACGGACGTGAAATATTGGTCAAGCCGTGCTTTGTCCGCCTGACCCAGATTACGGTTGAAGCGATTGGCTTCATCGCGCAGGGTGTCGAGGATGCTGCCCCGTTCTTCCAAGCGATGGAGCTGTTGCTTGACAGCGGCGGCATCGCCCTGCACAAACATCTTTTGGAACAGGGCGGGCGCGCTGTCTTCGGCGGGCAACAATACACCATCGCGTGTCCATGAAAGGCTGCGATTGGCTTTTTCGATGTTGACGCCGAGGTTGAACGACGGGAAGCGCGTCACCTGCCCCAGCTTTTCCGATGCAAACTGATCGAGCGAGATCGTGTTGCGAAAGCCCGCCTTGAATGCGCCGCGCGCCGAAGTCAGAAAGCAATTGTCGGTGCTGTGTCCACTGGTTACGCCGGGATGCGACAAGCCGCTGATGATGGTGAACTCTTCACGATGAGCGGCGAGGAGCGAGAGGAGCGAAGAGGCTTCATAATTGCGGCCTATGCCTTGCGGAAAGAAATGCTTCGGCAGTACACCGATGTTGTTGACGATGGCCAGCATCCGACGCGGCACATTCGTTTCCGCCGTGCGCGCAAAGGTCGGAGTCATACAGTCCAGCGCAGGCAGCGCCAGCGAAACGCCCAGCCCACGCAAAAACGTGCGACGCGAAAGAGAGGATGAAGATGTGTGCATATACGGTATGTTCATTTTGTGACCTCCTGTTTGGCTCCAGCCGGTTTGCTCAGATTCTTTTGCCCAAGAAAGATGTTGCTTTGCACTAGCCCATGCAGCAAATCGCGCACGCGATAGCCGTCTTTAGCGCACGCATCGAGGATGGATTCGATTTCGCGGCGATCTGCAAAGCGTACCGGCGTGCCTGTGGCATAGATCGTGAACTGATGCAGCAGATTGCGCGCAAGCTGGCGCGGATTGGTCTGGAAAATTGCCTTGAGCGCGTACACGTCCTTGAAGCTGCGGCCATCGGCAAGTTTCCCGCTCGCATCAACGGCGTTGGCAATCGTATAGCTGAAATCGTGGCCGGAACGATCAATGCCGCTGACGCGCTGACCAGTTTCCAAGCCGCGATATTGTGTGCGCCAACGTCCCATCACATCGAAGTTTTCAAGCGCCAGCCCGACGGGATCGAATCGAGCATGACACGACGCACAGGCCGCAGATTTCGTGTGCAGCGCCAGCAAGTCGCGCATGGATTTGGCTCCGCGAATGTCCGGTTCCACTGCAGGAACACCGGGCGGTGGCGGAGGTGGCGGTTGACCGATGAGGTGATCCATCACCCAGGCTCCGCGTAGCACGGGCGAAGTTGTTGTGCCGTTCGCGGTAATTTTCAAAATCGCCGCCTGCGTGAGCAATCCGCCGTAGGGACTGCCCTGCGGCAACGTGACTTTGCGCACCGTCGAGCCAGCGAGCGGCAGCAAACCGTAATGTTGTGCCAGCCGATCATTGGCAAAGGTGAAATCGGCGGACACCAGCGTCGTCGCAGGCAGATTCTCTCGCATCATCGCGGTGAAAAACGCGCGCGTTTCCATCCCCATAGATTCGACCAGATAATCATCCAGCCGATATTCGGGATACAGTCGTATGTCGGGATCATCGCGGCGCAGATGGCGCAGGCTCAGCCAGTAATCCGTGAAGTGCGTGACGAAGCGTTGAAAACCTTCGCTGGCAATTAGCCGATCCGTTTCGCGGCGCAACACAGCGGCGTGACGTAACTTCCCCTGCCGCGCGAGTTGAGTCAAGGCGGCATCCGGGCGCGAATCAGTCAGAAAGTGAGAAAGCCGATTGGCAATGGCAAAGCTATCGTTGGTGCGCAGCGGTTCACGTAAGTAAAGAAACAGATCGGAACACAAAAACGCCTTGTAACCGGCGAGCAGAGCTTCAGCCAGCGGCGCACCACCTTTCAATCGAGACATCGTAAGGTGCTCAAATTTCGCCACCGCATCTTCAGGCACAGATTCACGCGCGGCGAGGTTGACGAAGCGGCGTATCAGGCGTTTTGCGTCCTGCGCGGGATTCGCGGATTTCACCTCTACGCCCAGATTATCGAACAGCACACGATGCGACGCCGGAGGCCACGTTGCTGGCGCGAGCGGGCCTTCGACTTCCAACCATTGAAAGGCAATGCCGGGTTGCCCGCCTGCGGGAAAGGGCGGAAAGCGATATGATCCAGTGATGCCTTGCGCGTCGGGCTGTGGCACTGGCAAACCAAGCAAGCCGTATTCGATGGTTTGTCCGGCCCCAAGCTGCACCGTCGTTTCATACACGCCGCCACCGGGTTGAATATCTATAATGCCGCCGACGGAACGCACATCTTCGGCAATATCGTGATTGGTCGGGCGGCGCGAACGAAAGGTCATCGGCACCGATTGCGTTGCGGGTTTGAGCACAAAACCTGCGGTTTGCAGCACCGCCCGGGCGGAAAAGCGCACGCGGTAACTTCCGGCGGTTGGCGTCACCAGCTTTTTCGGAAAAATCGCGTATGGCCAGCCAGGCGAACGAAACATTGCCATCTCGACGGTGGGGTCATCATCTTCGCCTTTCTCGTTAGAATTAATGCCAATGGAATTGCGGGCAAAAAACATGGATTGTTTTTCGCCAACAATCGAGCGGACAAACGATAACTGTTTGCCTACGGCGCGGTAGTGCATTGTCAACGGTGGTTGCGCGCTTTTCACCATCGCCTGTTGCAACGCGGCTTCGGCAGCATCCAGGTAGGCCATCAACTGCACGCGTGACATGTCCAGTGTTTCTGAAACTTTGTTGAAATGGTGCGCCTCGCGGTCAGCGGGCAAAACGTCGCGGATGTCCAGATAAGGCAATTGCAATAGGTCGCGCAGGTTTTGTTCATATTCATCCCGATTCAACCGCCGCATCGGCCCTCGTCCAGTAGCAACGACATCCGACATATCCACCGCGTGAAGCCGTGCGCTGAGCAAGTTCAATAACTCCGTGCGCTGCGCAGGCGGGAAGGCAACCACTTTGGGTGGCATCTCGCCTTTTTCGACACGATCATGAATCCGCATCCATTGCTCACGCACCGTGCGATCCTGAAGATCAAATGACAAGGCCTTGAGATCAAGTCCGCCATTCGGTGTGGCCTTGTTATGACATTGGTTGCAATGCTGTTCGAGCAACACCGCAAGCGGCGTCGGAACCGGCGCAACCGCAGATTGATTCGCGCCTGCGCGGTTCGTCGCGGCATAAAACGCGAGCGGAATTGTCAGGCTGAAAAGCACGTATTTCAGGTGGCGCGTCATCCTTGATGCAGCAGCGTGGTTGTTCATAACGTGATGTCCTCACTAAAACAAAAGCTAAGTAAGTCGAGAAAAGAGCAGGAAAGTCTGGGGAAGTCTCGGCAAGTCAGAAAAGTTCTGGGGACAAAGTGTTGTTAGACTTTTCCAGACTCCGCAAAACTTCCCCCAACTTTTCCAGACTTACTTAGGGTTGACAGTTCAATACTGCGGGCGTTCGCAACGCGAGATTTCGACAATAATGTCTGGTAAATTGGCGTTGTCAGTCGCTCTCAATTTATACCGCACCTGTTGCGCTTGTGAATACGCGATTGTGAACCAGTAGCAGCGTTTATCATAGCGCCTGTTTGGAAATTGAGTCCACCGGATTTGACCTCGTCAAGAGGAATTCCTGGGGTCGCACGCGCCTCGCGTGCCGCTTGTGCGGTCCTTGCCTGGTTCAATGTGCGTGACGTGCTGAAAAATTGCGCATTGTGCGAATGGCGCTGGGGGCAACGCCACGCAACATCGCTGCGCTGATCGCCAAACGTGGTGCCTGGTTATTACTGTCAGGTATTGCGCTCGGTTTAATTGCAAGTTTGCTGACCGCGCGTTTGCTGGCAAGCTACGCGCAAAAAGTCTCCACCTTCGATCCGTTGACGTGCGGCGCAGTGGCCGTAATTTTGCTGGCAGTGGGCTTGCTGGCCTGCTTCTGGCCCGTGCGACGTGCGGCGAAGATTGATCTGCTAGTATCTTCCTTCAATCGGTCTTAGCCCAAGTCACCAGCCTCTTTTCCTGAAACCCTTCCGGGCTATTTTCATCGGCTGTAGACAAGCTACAGGCAATGGGTGTGCCTTGTCTACACCCTGAGGCATTCACCCGAAAGGAACCGAAAGATGAAAAGCCGCTACAAGAATCGCATCGAATTATTGCAGGGCACGCTCGACCTGTTGATTTTGCAGACGCTGCAATGGGGGCCGCAACACGGCTACGGCATCGAACAACCAGAAGGTCAAAACATATCAACTGACGGTAGCAGGCAAGAAGCATTTAGCGGCAGAACGCTCCATCTGGGAGCGACTGACGGCAGCGATAGCGGGCATTTTGAATCCGGCGGAATAGGAGTGTGAGGTATGAAACTGTTTGGCTGGCGACAACGCAGAGAAGAAGAACTCAACGCCGAAATCCAAAACCATCTGGACGAAGGTGCATCCTATTCACGTTCACGGACTGCAATTTCAGGTGATCGAAAGCAGTATTAACTCTCAATTCACCGCAGGGTATGAAACCGTGCGCTATGGCTATGTGGACGAGGGTTGGAAAGACACTGTGATGATGATGCCGGGGGAGCGCATCAAGGTGTTACTCCGGTTCGAGGACTTTACTGGAATATATGTCTATCACTGCCACAACCTCGAACACGAGGACGCCGGAATGATGCGCAATGATCAGGTGCGATCATGATGCGGCCAACCCTCCTGATGGGAAAATTCCCGCACGGGAAATCATCTGGCAACTACGCGAAAATCCCCATTTTACCCGGAAAAATCTCACCTTGATGCTGATCTTGATCTGGAATGCCACTTGCTGTTGGAGAGGCAGGTGAAATAAGTCGAAGCGGGTGACAGCCTCTTTCGCAAATGAAGTTTTGCTTTGCGCAAAGGGACACGCAGGAAATGCAATGACCCAGATAACCAGACAATCAGGAAGAATCGTTGCCTCCACCATCTGGCGGGCGGCCATCACTGGATTGATTATCTTGTTTCTCTCTGTGCCTCCTGCATGGGCGGCTATGATTTGCCACTGTCCACTTGCAGCGGAATCGCTTCCTGTCTGTCATCAGACAATGAAGCCCGCGAAGCTGTCTGAAAACAAACACCAGAATCACGCCAGCAGGAAAAAGGCTTCGCATTGTCAAACGACGCCAGCGCAGTCTGTAAATCCTCAAGCGTGGGAATCTGCGCAGGCTACCATGACCTGTTGCGAGGCGACGCCACAACGTGAGTTGGAGAATGCCGAGTTGTCGCCTGCCACGATTATTGGAGTCGAAGAGAACCAACCGCCTCCCGCTGCGTATTATCTGCACGTATCTCAAGCACCTTTATTCAATCCTAAACCACCGCGACAGCCGCAACGTCCGTTGTATGTGGCCTTGTCTTGTTGGTTGATCTAAGTCGTCCATCACAACATTGCTTTCTTGATGGCTATCTTGGTCTGTGGCGTATAAAGCCGCAGCCAGGACAGATCGTAATTCATACTTGAAGGATTTGTGATGAGACTCGCAACACTTGCAACGCTCGCGTTGGTCGGGCTTCTCTCATTGTCTGAGAAGGTTACGGCACAACTCGCGTCCCACAATATTTCTCCGCCTGCAACGGCAGAAGGGATTCGGCCACCTGTCGAGACACAACGCCCTGCCCTGCTGTCACTGCGCGCATTGGTTGAAGAGGTATTGGCGCAGAATCCCGAAATTATTGCGATGCGGCGCAACTTCGACATGATGCGCGCGCGTGTGCCGCAAGCGAAAGCGTTGCCCGATCCAACGCTGAATCTGGGCTATACCGGCAATGCGATTCCGCTGCCGCCGTTCGACATTCAAAAAGGCGATCCGGCCAGCGCGCGCGTCGTCAGTGTGATGCAGGAAATTCCGTATCCCGGCAAGCTCGCCATCAAAGGCAAGATGGCGAATGTGGAAGCTGAAGCCGAATGGTGGAACTACGAACAGGTGCAAGCGAACGTCATCGCTGAAGTCAAAGATGCGTACTTCGATTTGTTCTATCTGCACAAAGCCATCGAAACCGTCACGAAGAACAAAGACCTGCTGGAAAAATTTACTAAAATCGCCGAAGCCAGTTATGCCGTCGGCAAAGGCTTGCAACAAGACGTGCTGAAAGCGCAGGTCGAAGTTTCCAAGCTGATTGAGCAACTAACGCTACTCGAACAACGCAGGCAAATTGCCGAAGCGCGGCTGAACAGTTTGCTCTTCCGCGAACCGGAAACACCGGTCGGCAAGCCCACCGACATCAAGCCACAAGATTTCTCCCTGGGCTTGCTGGAACTCAATCAATTGGCGCTCGCAAACTATCCGACCTTGAAAGCACAGCGCCGCAAAATTGACCGCGAACAATACGGCGTCGAACTGGCGAAGAAAGAGTTCTATCCCGATTTTTCCGTCGGCGTCACGTACTTCAATCGCCCCGGTATGCCGGAAATGTACGGCGTGAATGTCGGCGTGAAATTGCCCGTCTTTTGGGGACAAAAGCAACGCCCGGCAGTCGCGGAAGCAACGGCGAGCGCGGCGGTCGAAAAGCAACGTTTGGACAACGTCACGCTCCAACTTTTCTTCCGTATCAAGGATCGTTTTTTATCTGCAACAACCGCACAGCGGCTCGTGAAGTTGTACGGCACAACGATCATTCCGCAATCGTCGTTGTCGCTCGAATCAGCCATTGCCGGGTATGAAGTCGGAAAAGTAGATTTTCTAACGCTGCTCGACAATCTGGTCACGCTGCTGAATTACGAACTGAATTATTACGAACAACTCGCCAACGTGGAAAAAGCGATTGCTGCGCTGGAACCTCTGGTTGGTGTCAATTTGAGGCCATAGCGAAGCACTATCAATTACCCGCAAGGGAAACCAATTACTTATTTCAAAAGGAGTACAAAATGAAACGCACAATCACCAACATTCACAAACACATCATCAGCCTTATGGCTCTGTTCTTAACCATCGGAGCCTTCAGCCTGGCGGCAAGCGCGCAGGATCATCACGATCACGGGCAGGAGATGAAAGCTCCGCAAACCGCGCAGGAACATCGCGCACGCGCAGAGGAGTATGAGAAGAAAGCCGCCGCCTACCGGAGCGAAGCTGCCGCGCATCAGAAGATGCTGAAAGATTACAGCAAGACGGTCGCCCGCAATCCGAAAGACACCGGCGAAAACGCTTACATCAGGAAGATGCGTCTGCATTGCGAGAAATACAGCAAGGCCGCCGAAGCTCTCGCGGTGGAAGCGGATGAGATGGCGAAGTATCACAAGATGCGCGCGAAAGAATTGGAAGGGAAGTAAGCGACTTTTGACGGGGCTGGTTTCCTAGCAACCAGCCTCCGCCTTCTTCAGAAGAGGTTGTGATTATGTCAGTCACAGAAACACCAGAAAAACAACCTGCTGTTCCGGCAAATGAAGCAGTGCCCGCAGAAACCGGCGTTGCGCAAAATGCTGAACCCGTTCCTCTGGAATCACAAGGCGAGGGAGACGCGCTTCAGTCCACCAGGAAACGTCACGTACTGCGTTGGGTTGTTTGCTTGCTGCTCATTGGGCTGGCTGTGGGTGGCTATGCGTATCGCACGCGCTGGCTCAAACTCTTCGCCAAAGAGTCGGCGACAACCGCCACAACCGCCGAGCGCAAAGTGCTGTACTGGGTTGATCCGATGCACCCCGCCTACAAATCCGACAAACCGGGAACGGCTCCTGACTGTGGGATGGATTTAGTTCCGGTCTATGAAGAAGGCGCAACAACACAAGCGAATCTGCCGGAAGGCGCGTTTCAAATCAGCCCCGAAAAACAACAGTTGATTGGCGTGCAATATGGCGAGGCCAGCTATCAAGCGGTGACAAAGACCATCCGTGCCGTTGGGAAAATGGCGTATGACGAAACGAAAATCACGCGCGTGCATCCACGCATCGAAGGCTGGATTGAAGAGGTCTTTGTAGACTTCACCGGCAAACAGGTCAGCAAAGGGCAACCGCTCATCAGCCTCTACAGCCCGGAACTCTGGCAAACGCAGCAGGAATATTTGCTCGCTCTCAAAGGCCGTAATGAATTGGCGAGCAGTTCGTTTCGTGAAGCTGTGGCAAGCAGCGCCTCACTCTTAGAAGCCGCGCGCAAACGGCTTGAGTTGTGGGATATTGATCTCAAACAACTCGAACATCTGGAACACACCGGCAAGCCGTTTAAGACGCTCACGCTGTACGCGCCGTCGAATGGTTTTATCCTGACCCGCAATGCGTTTCCGAAGCAGCGTGTGACACCGGAAGTGGAGTTGTACGCGATTGCTGATCTCTCGACGATTTGGGTGCTGGCGGACATCTACGAATACGAAGCATCGGAAATCAAGCTGGGGCAAGCTGTCAGCATCACGCTGCCGTATGGTGGTGGTCGCCCCTTGCGCGGCAAGGTCGCGTACATCTATCCGCATCTCGACAACACGACCCGCACGCTCAAAGTCCGCATCGAAGTGCCGAATCCCAAGTTCACGCTCAAGCCCGATATGTATGCGAATGTCGAGATCACTATTGATTACGGCAAACGTTTGGTTGTGCCGCAAGAAGCCGTGCTGGATTCGGGCGCAGAGCAAACGATTTTCATCGCCCACGAAGGCGGCTACTTCGAGCCGCGCAAAGTACAGCTTGGCGCAAAAGTAGATAACAACATCGTTGTTCTGAGCGGACTCAAAGCTGGCGAGCGCGTGGTGACTTCCGCGAACTTCCTGATTGATTCGGAAAGCAAATTGAAGTCTGCCGCCAGCGGGATGGGAATGCTGGGAATGGATCACGGCGGCGGTGCAGCAGGCAGCAAGCCCGCACCACAGGCCGACCATTCGCAGCATCAACCAACAGTCACGCCGACTCCGCAACCGAAAACGGAAGACCACTTTCAGCATCAGATGAAATCTTCCCTGCTGACGACTCCGAATCAGCAAGAGGCTGTGCAGTCGAATTCTACGCAAAAGATTCTTTACTGGACTTGCACAATGCACCCGGAGGTGCAGGCCAGCGCCCCCGGCAAATGTCCCAAATGTGGCATGAAGCTGATCCCGAAGTACGCCGACGAAAATAAGGCCAGCAAAGGAGACGGCATGATGAAAAAGCGAAGCGGCGGTAAACTCTAGTTACGAAGCAAAAGTAACTGGAGTAGAGAGGTCACAGGCTGAATCTTTCCGTGTGGCTTGACCACGTAAAGGAGACTA
>JAEUQN010000205.1 GCA_016789725.1 Blastocatellia bacterium
ACCGCTTCAATCGCGGTTTCGAGCGTGCCGAAACCGGAAATCAAGATGACCTGTGAGGCCGGAGAGAATTGACGGAAATGTTTGAGCAATGCAATGCCATTGAGGGCATCGTTGAGGTTGATGTCGCTGACAATTAAATCAAACGGCTTGTGCTGTACCGCCGCCAATGCGGCTTCCGCCGATTGAGCGGTGCGAACCCGCCAATCCTGATCTTCAAAAATTTCGCGCAGGAAATTGCACGTGTCGAGATCATCATCAATGACTAGGATTGTTTTCATAAAGAGTGGTCAGTGGCCGGTGGTCGGTGATGAGTGATGGAGGGGCAATGGCCTGTGATGGGGATTCAACTACTTTTGAGCCATCCGCCAATTGATGACTGGCAACTGGCAACTGACCACCGGCCACCGACCACTGACCACCGACCACCGACCACTCTGCCAACGGCAAACTGATTTGAAATTCTGCGGCTTGTCCGGCTTCGCTTTTGAGTGTGATTTGTCCGTGGTGTTCCTGAATGATTTTATGGACGACTGTTAAGCCGAGACCACTGCCGCGTCCATTGAGTTTGGTGGTAAATAAAGGATCGAAGATGCGCTCGCGCGCGTCTGCGCTAATTCCTGTGCCGGTATCGCGGCAGGTGATGGAGGCAAATTCTCCGACCGTGGCAGTCGAAAAAAATAATTGTCCGCCGCTTGGCATTGCATCCAGACTGTTATTGATCAGATTGATAAAGACCTGTTGCAATTGTTCGCTGTCGGCCATCACGTTTGGATTGGTTTCATCAAATTCCACGACCAGCTCGACATCGCGGGCGGCGAGCGTCGGGGCCGTGATGTCAAAAATGCGCTGCAACAAAGCATTCACATCGGTTGCCACCAGTGTTGGGCGCGGGCGTCGCGTGGCATCGAGCATGCCGCGCACAATTTTTTCGATGCGCGCAATTTGTGAAGCGATCAGATTTAATCGCTCCTGTGTTTTTTCGTCCTGCGTTCGCAGCGTCAGCAGTTGCACATGCCCGGAAATCAGGTTCAGCGGTGTGCCGACTTCGTGCGCGAATTGCGCGGCCAATTGTCCGGCGGCGGCGAGGCGTTCATATTTGGTGAGTTCGCGTTGGATTTCAAATAACTCGGCGCTGGCTTCTTCAAGCTGCGAATTGCGCTCGGCGAGTTCAGTGGTTTTTTCAGTGACAGTTTCTTCAAGGTGTTTCTGATGTTTCGCCCTCTCATCTGTCATGGCCCGCAATCGAGTCAGCATGTTGTTGAAGCCCGTCGCCAATTGTCCGATTTCATCATTGGCGTGAACGGGAACCGAAACCTCCAGATTGCCTGTTTCGGCCTTGGACATCGTTTTTACCAATTCATCCAATGGGCGATAAATAACCTGGCTGAAGAGAAAATAGAGGACGGACGTAATCGAAACGATGGCGACCGCGAGCAACGCGACCGTCAGCCAAATCAAACGTTGGGATAAATCGGAGAGCGGCGTGCGTTTGATCGTCAGGCTCACGGCTCCGGCCATCTTGCCGCTGTTATCCAACAACGGTGCCGCCGCGTAATTCATCAGTTGTGGGCCGGTTGATGTCTTAACCTCGCGCAGTCCGGCCACCGCATCTTTTTGCGCTAATCGGGCGAGTTCTTTTTGTGGAATATCTTCTGGCTCAGCCGTCGGAGATTGCAGGATTTCATTGAGGCTTTTGTCATAGACCCGAATGATTTGGATTTGTACGGTTGCATTCAATTTGCGAAACGCGGTCAGGTTTTTGCGGATTTCGGAGAGTTCCAAATCGGCAGATAATTCGGGCAGGGAATTCGCCAGCCGCAGCGCCAGAATACGAGCATTTTCCTGTTGTTCCTGCGCTTCAATTTCACGCGCTTTGGTGACGAAAAAATAGACGACCGCCAGCAGCACTGAAACAAGAATCAGCGAAACCAAGATGGTGGTGCGGGTGTAAAGTTTCAGCGGCTTCATTGTTTCCTCACTTAGGGCGACATTGTACCTGAGAATTGAGAATTGCAGAGAGGCGTGTTTTCACTTTTCAATTTCTGAAAGCCCATCTGCCGCTTGTTTTTCGTGTTGGGGTATGTGCTATACTCCGCGCTTCTTCGAGGTGTTGTGGCTTGGGTAGCAACCAATGAATATCCACAAAAAACGTTCCTGGCTTGTCCGTCTTTTCCGCCTTCCATCCTCTGCGGAACAGAAACTTTCTAACTTCTATCACCGCATTCCCTCAAAAGCCCGGTTTTGGCTTTTCTTTAGTCTTCTTGTTTTCTCCACGGCATTTTTAATTGTGAATGATGATTGGAGTTGGCTGGATTCCCTCAAGCGGATGATTGGGATGAGCGCCGCCGTCGCGGTGATTTACTTTGCACTTTACAAGGCCTCAACACGCAGTCGTTCATTACGCTTGCCCGCCGAAACGACCTTCTGGGTGACAGGCACGGCCATTACGCTGCAAACATTGGCTGTTCGAGTGGGGGAGTTTGTCGCGGATATGTTCCGCCATAACCCGGAGATGGGAAAGTATAGCGGGATCAGAGGGTTTGAACTGGCGATTCCCTTTGCGACGGCGGCGCTGGGCTTGTCGTTGTTGGTCGGGTCACAAATTGCCCTGGTTGCGGCCTTAATTATTGCCTTATTTGTTGCGCTGATTTCGCAAGGCGGGATGGCGGTTGCCATCTACTCGCTGATTGGTTCGATTGCTGCGATTGCCAGCGCGGAACGCTATCGCACCCGCAATGCTGTGGCTGTCGCAATTCCTGTCATTGGGGCTGCGAATGCGGTCATGAGTTTGGTTGTGGCGTTATTGACGGAGCAGCCATTGTCGTGGCGGGTGTTACTGGATAGCGTTGTCATTGGTCTAATCAGCGCCTTGCAATGCGCCGGAATCGCCAGTCTCGTGACACCTCTCTATGAATCCGCTTTCGGGATTATGACGGATATGAAGCTCCTGGAGCTTTCCAATGCTGACAATCCCTTGCTGCGTGAATTGGCGCTCAAAACGCCCGGCACAAATCACCATTCATTTATCGTGGCGACGCTGGCTGAAGCGGCTGCCAAATCTATCGGTGCGAACGCGCTGTTGACACGGACTGCCTGTCTGTATCACGACATTGGCAAGATGGCTGCGCCGAAGATGTACATTGAAAATCAAAACGGCATTGATAATCCGCATAATCAGGTGGACCCGCGCGACAGCGTCCGCATCATCACCGGACACGTGCGGCGCGGCATCAAAATGGGACAGGAAGCGGGATTGCCGGAGCAGATCATTGATTTCATCCCGCAGCATCACGGCACTCGTATTCTGGCGTATTTCTATCATAAGGCGAAATCGCAGGCCGAATCGCGCGGCGAAACGGTGAACCCGGATGATTTCCGCTATCCGGGGCCGAAGCCGCAAACCAAAGAAGCCGTGATCGTGATGTTGTCGGATGGAGCCGAGGCGGCAGCGCGATCTTTGCACGAACATTCGCCGGATAATATTCGCCTGATTATCAAACGAATCGTTGACCACATCGTGGCCGATGGACAATTTGACGAAAGTGATGTGACGTTGCAGGAACTCAACACCATCCGCGAAACGCTCATCCAAACCCTCATCAGCATTCATCATCAACGCGTCAGCTATCCAGGCTTCAATCCCACCGCCGGAGACGACGCGCAAAAAAAGCGTGAGCAGGAAGAAAACAGCAAGCGCGCGGAACCGCCTGTGCCTCCATCCCTGGACAGCAAAGCTGCTACGCAGACCGAGTAGCCATCCCCTCTAAACTATTGATGTTCTGAAAGCTCGAAAAGACCTGAGACATGCGCTCGCCTTAGCGGTACACGCCACATGCATTGTCATTGATGGTCGTGACCATCGTGAGTGCGAGCAGATAACTTTGGTAGACGTAATTCGGGTTTACGCGTGCGGCTTGATCGTTTTTGGTGTGATAGATTTTAGGCCAGTCGTTGATCATCCCGACAATGGAAATGGCCGGGATTTTTTTGTCTTTGAAGGAAGCGGAATCAGAACTCGCATTGTTGAGCATGATCGCTTCAAACGGCACGCCTATTTTCTTCGCCAATTCTTTGCTGAGTTCGGTCAGTTTTTTGCTGGAAACATTGGTCAGCGATTGCGGTGTGTTGAGGCCGACTCCATCTACATTGACCATCGCGCAATAGCTGGGTACGGCTTCTTTCTTGATCTGTTTCGCCATCGCTTTGGAACCGATCAGCCCCAATTCCTCTTTGCCGAAGCCCACAAACAACAAGGTTTTTTTGAGCTTCAGGTCTTTCAAGGTGCGGTAAATATGGGCGATGGCGACGATGCCGGTCCAGTTGTCGGCTGCGCCACACGATCCATCGCCAGCCAAATCGTAATGCGCGCCGATGACAATTTTCTCATCGGTTTCGCCTTGTTTGCGCAACACGATGTTTTCGACATCCTTGATTTTTTCAATTGTAATGTCGGTTTCGGGCGCACCCATTTGTAGAAACAGCGATTTGACAGCTTGCAGGCGTTCTTCGTTTTTGCATGGGACCGAGGTGAAAGCTTCTCGAAACTCTTCGACTTTGGAAAGCACCAGCGCCGGATCATTGTCACGCGGAATGACGGACATCGGAGCTAGAAGCGAACAGACAAGAAGTGCAGCTTGAAGTTTTTTCATGGTGGTTTCTCTATTTTGGGGCGATGAATTGGCCGTCATCATTGGGTGCGGCGAAAAGCATTCTACCTTGTGTGAAGCTTAATCCCAACTCTCTGCCAGCGTTTCCTGAAAGAAGTCACAGGCCGCTCGTGCTAAAAATTCTTTGTGCGTGTTCAGCCGATGATCGCCATTTTTTATCAAGTAAAGGCGCAAGTCCGCCGCCGCGCATTGTTCCGCAAATTCAATGCTTCCGGCATATGGAACCGTGTCGTCCTGCATTCCGTGAAACAGCAAACAGGGCGTTGCAAAGCGTTCGCACAGGTTGGCAAAAGGGTAATCGTTTGCTTCGGCGTGCAAGCCGTACTCTAATTCCAGATCAATCCATTCGTTGACGATTCGCAATCGGCCATTGGTTTGCCATTGCTTGCGCGTCGCTTCATTCAATCGTCGCCACTCCAGAAAGCGGAATGACGGGGCGATCAACGCACACGCTTTGATTGAGGTCGGATGCAACGCTGCAAACCAGGTTGTTGCCCACCCGCCCATACTTGAACCGATCAGGAAGATGGTTTGGTGTCCGCGTTCTTGCAGGAATTGCGTCATCGCATCAAGATCGTCAAGCAGCCGCGAGCCTCGCAGGTCCAGCATTGTGCCGTCTGATTCACCGTGTCCGTGAAAATCAAAAGCGGCAAACGCCCAACCACGTCGCGCGCATTCATCGGCGATGGCGGTCGCTTTTTCGCCGCCCCGCGTGGAGCCGAGGCCATGCGCAAAAATCACTGCGGGTGTCGGTGTCGCCAGCTTCTCGTTCGCATAAATGCCCCGAATTGATTGCTGAATTGCGGTCGGAAGCGAAATAATTTCTTCAGTTTTCATTTGATTATTAACTGTTTGATGACGAGGCAGGCAGGTGAATTTGAATCATCAATCCACCATCGGGCGCGTTGCTTGCTTCAACGCTTCCGCCATGCAATCGAATGGCGCGTTCGGTGATCGAAAGCCCCAGGCCCGCTCCGCCCGATTGACGGTCACGCGCGGCGTCTACGCGATAAAACGGCTGAAAGAGTTGGGGCAGTGCTTCGGCAGGGACGCCGGGACCGTGATCGCGCACGGTGATGACGATGGGCAACGTTGGATGATGGGATTGAGCAGCCAGCGAAATCTCAACTGCCGTTCCTTCCGCTGTGTAGCGAATGGCATTACGCACGACATTTTCGATGGCGCGATGAAGCAACATTTCGTCACCGGAGATAGTGCAATCTTCGGCGGTTAAGACGATGACCGCCCGCTTCAAATTTCGCGCTTCAAAATCTGCATCAGATGCGATATTGTTGATGGTCTCGGCCAGGTTGAAGGTCTCAAAGCGAATTTGTTGCCCGCCGCTTTCCAATTCCGTCAAAGTCAGTAATTGCCCAATCAATTCATTCAGTCGTTCGGCTTCCTGTTCGATGCGGTCGTGCGATTTGGCTGCTGCTTCGCCGGCTTGCCGCCGTGCCACGCCGAGCGCCAGATAGAGGCGCGTCAATGGCGAGCGCAATTCGTGCGAGATGTCACCGAGCAGTCGTTGTTGCCCGGTAATAAGGGCTTCGATCTGCGCTGCCATGCGGTCAAATTCCAAGCCGAGTTCTTTGACCTCGCCCCGCTTAGTTGTGATGGTGTCAGCAACGCGAACGGAAAAATCGCCTTCCGCCAAACGACGATTGGCCTCTCGCAACTGAGCAATGGGCGCGGTCAGGTGGCGTGCCAAGGCGTAACACGCCAGCCCCGTTGTTAGCAAAACAATCAACACGACGAGTGGAGGGCCAAGCGTGGAACCCAGAAGGCGCTCGCTCCCACTTTGCGGCATTTCTGTGACGAATACATAGCGTTGACCACTGGGGCTATTGACGGGCTGAATAAGGTATTTTGAGCGGGGCGCTGGTCGTTCGTCGGCTTTTTGTTTCCGTAGTTCTTGGATCTCCTTGAGGACAAGTGCGGGGGCAGTGCGGCCCGCCAGTTCTTTGCCGGTCAAATCAAGCAGGAACGATGGCCGACGAAATTGCTCATCAAGATATTTGAGATACTCTTGCAGCCCCGTTGGCCCCTCTCGCTCATAAATGCGAGCCGCTTCATTGGCAAATACATTGAAAGGATTGCCAGGACGTTGATCGCCCGAAAGTCGCGTAATCAACAGAGTGACCAGCAGCACGCCGCCAATCATCAGCAACGCTGCTGCCCAAAACCAGAAAAAGATTTTCAGGAAAAGATTGCGCATCGTGTTACTGACTCGACTTCGCGTAGATGTACCCCACGCCGCGCACTGATTTGATTCGCTCGTCTCCGTTGATTTCGAGGCCGAATTTCCGGCGCAAATTGCTGACGTGGGTGTCAATGCTGCGATCCAGCGGATTAAATTCGCGTCCCAACACGGCCTGGCTTAGCTCTTCCCGCGAGACCACTGTTCCCGCTGATTTGAGTAGCACCACCAATAAATCAAACTCAGCCGAAGTGACCGCGATCTTTTCGCCGCGACAGCGAACCGCACGCGTTTGGCAATCCAGTTCCAAATCACCAACCGTTAGCAACGAGGGGGGCGCTGTTTCCAAGATTGGAGTCACGCGTCGCAAAATGGCCCGAATGCGAGCGACCAATTCGCGCGGGTTGAAGGGCTTGGGCAGGTAATCGTCTGCGCCTAATTCCAGCCCAACAATGCGATCCACATCGCTGCCGCGTGCGGTTAACATCAGAACCGGTAACCGTGAAGTCGCACGCAATCGGCGGAGCACCTCAAATCCATTAATGCCAGGCATCATGACGTCCAGCACCAATAACGAATATTCGCCGGACAGCGCGCGCGTTAAGCCGCTTTCCGGGTGATTGAAAGTTTCGACCACGAAGCCATCGGGGGCTAGATACTCCACAATCAAATCACACATTTCTGTATCATCATCCAGCACTAGAATTCTTTCCACGACGCGGCTGACTCCTTTCAATCAGGGACAAGTTATTGGGTGCTGCTTCTGTGTAATGGCTCACTCTAGCATGCTTTGTTTTTGTGGATGGTGAAGAAGTGTGAAGAGGCGCTTAACAATTCTTCACAAACAAATCCGGCGCAATCTGAAGCGATGAAAGCGCGTCATTCGATTTTATTTTGCTACGCGTTGTCTTTAAATAACCACTTTATGCACGGCGCTACAGACTTGCCGTATCTCAGGTGGTAAGGCCGCAAAATCACTCCTGAAAAATGTCCCGCAACAAAAATTTTGCATGACCAATCGCTTGGCTTAAACGTCTACAAGAATAGGTATTCAAATCTTGCTCAGATTAGGAGAATCAAGCATGTCCCGCTTCAAGCTTTACGCGCCGTTTCTTGGGCTTTTGTTCGCCCTTTTATTTTCCAGTGCCGCCTTCGCGCAGGTTTCTGCCAAAGGCCCGGCTCTGACCGATGCTGCTGCGGCGTTCTTTGACGATAGCGCCGTACGTGAAATTCGCATTTATCCCGAAGATGCAGACTGGTACAACAAACTGGTCCAGGCGCATCAAAACGAAGCGACTACGGGCGACCCGTATTTTCCGTGTCGGTTTAAGTATGGCGACATTGACTTACCGAAAGTCGGTATTCGGATGAAAGGCAACTCGTCGTTTCGGCGCAATGGAATCAAGAAGCCGTTCAAGCTGGATTTCAACGAATACGATGACAATGTGACCTTTCTGGGATTGAAGAAACTCAACCTCAACAATGGCGATTTACAACCGGATTTCCTGCGCGAAAAATTGCTTCACGATTTTGCCGGAAAGTACATCGCGGCATTGCGGTCAGTGTTTGTGCGGGTCTACATCAACGATACCTATTACGGCTTGTACCTCGCGGTTGAGCAGCCTGATAAAACCATGATGGAAAGCCGCTTTGGCAATGATGAGGATGGCAATTTATATGAGGGCGAAGAGCGCCTTGGCGGTACAGGTGGGCGACCGAATTTGGCTTATCTGGGGGCAACGCAGTCTTTGTATGAAAACATCTACCTCCTCAAAACCAATGAAACTACCAATGATTATTCAGGGTTGATTCAATTCCTTGATGTGCTGAACAACACAGCGACGGCGGAGTTGCCCGCGAAGTTCGAGCCGATTGCCGATGTCGAAAATTGGCTTTATGCCATGGCGATCAATAACCTGTTCGTCAATCTTGATTCATACCTCGGCGTTGCGGCGGAGTATTACCTGTATGATCGTGACAGCGATGGCAAGTTCATCCATATTCAATGGGATCACAACGAATCGTTTGGCATCACCGGAGACGGCACGCCGCGCCTGACAAATCCTTTCATCACGGACCCGTTTTATTTGCCCGGCGGGGGAACGGGAACGAATGCGCGCCCGTTGCTGCAAAAGCTGTGGGCAGTGGATGCCTATAAACGTCTTTACTTGCGGATGCTTGCCCGCTTTACGCGAGAGGGTTTCGATACCACCACCTATGACGCACGCGTCAAGCAACTGGCGGATTTGATTCGCCCTCATCTGACCGAAGACCCCAACAAGGCATTTACCATTGCGCAATTTGAAACGAATCTGAATAGCCAGGTTGGCACGACGCCGGGCGTCAATCAATTTGTCCGCGAGCGGTATAACTATTTGCGCCCCTATCTCAACTCGCAGGCTCTCGCTTCAGATGTGCGGCTGAATGAAGTCATTGCTGTCAACAATGGCAGTTACAAGGACAGCGCAGGCGATACTGATCCCTGGGTTGAACTGCATAATCTCGGCCCTGGCGCGGTGACGACAACGGGCTTTTACCTGACCGACGATCAAACCATGCCGACGAAATGGGCCTTGCCGACAAAGACGCTGGCAGATGGTGAGTTTCTGGTGCTGTGGTTGGATGGTGAAACGGCGGAAGGCGACACGCACGCGAGCTTCAAGCCTGTTGCCACAGGCGGGAAGCTGTATTTGTATCAAAGTGTCAATAGCACGACCACGCAGCTTGATACAGCGACTTATCCAGCCTTGCCTGCGGGGCAAGCGTACATTCGTCTGCGTGATTATGGCGACAAGTGGACGGTGACAGCGAAAACAACGCCCGCGACCGTGAATGTTGAGCAGACGCCGACGTCTAATGGAACCGGGATTTTGCTCATCAACGAAATCATGGCCGACAACGATGGTGCCTTTCAGGACCCGAATGAAACGGGCGCGTATGAAGATTGGTTCGAGGTCTATAATCCCGGCGCGTCGGCTGTCAACATGAGTGGCATGTACATCACGGACAACCTTTCGAATCCGACGAAATGGAAAGTGCCGGATGGCGTTTCGATTCCGGCGGGCGGGCGGCTGGTGTTTATGGCCGACAACGAAACCGCCCAGGGCAGTCAACATATCAGTTGGCAATTGAGCGGCGATGGCGAAGCGATTGGAATTTACGATACCGATGGCAAGACGCTGATTGATTCATACACCTTCAGCACGCAGCAAACGGATATTTCCATTGGGCGCACCAGCGATGGCGCGGCCACCTGGAGTTTCTTTAAGCCAGCGACGCCGGGGGCCGCGAATACCGCTTCGTTTGCGAATTGGGTGACGAATGGGGCGAGCTTCCACGTGACCTCGATTGCGCCGCTGAGCCTGGTTAGCGCTTTTGGCGAAAATCTGACCGCGAGCGGTGTCTCCGCGCCCAATGTGCCATTGCCTACGACCTTGGGCGGGGTCTCGATCACGATTACGGACAGCGCAAATAATACGCGCTCCGCTCTGCTTCTTTTTGCCGGGCCGAATCAGGTCAATTTTCAGATTCCAGCGGAGACCGCAACAGGGCGAGCGCGCATCGCCATTCGCAGTCAAAGTGGTTTGACGACCACAGGAGAATTGATGATTGAAGCCATTGCTCCGGGATTTTTCGCGGCCAATTCCAATGGGCAGGGCATCGGTGCGGTGGATGCCGTGCGCGTGGATGCGAACGGTGCTCAAACCCCCGTGCCAACCCGCCAATATGACAGCACGCAGCAACGGCAGGTGGGCGTGCCGATCAATCTGGGCGCAGAGACCGACAAAATCTTTTTGAGTCTCTATGGAACAGGCATCCGTGGTGCCACGGCGCTGAGCGATGTGACTATTGAAGTCGGCGGAACAGTGGTTCCCGTGACGTATGTGGGCAAGCAGCCAGAGTACGAAGGATTGGATCAAATCAATATCGGTCCTTTACCGCGTTCTTTGGCCGGACGGGGTGAGGTCAACATCGTCACGACGATCAAAGGCAAGCGGGTTAATCGCATCGCAGTGGTTATCCAATAGTGTTGCCACTCGCAACGGAAACAGCGATTGGGGAACTCAAGAAAATAAAACCACCAAGATCACAACGCACACGAAGAACAAAGCCATAGAAAGAGCCTGAAAAGACGGCTTTTTCTTGTCCTCTTCGCGTCCTTCGTAATTTTGGTAGTGAGTGTTTTTTCTTACAAAAAAAGTAGCTCAATGCGAACAAGCGAGGGCAGGAAATACGATCCATTGCGCCCGTATTTCCTGCCCTGTTTTTGTCTTGAGGCGATGACGCCGATGCTAATTCTATGGCTCGCGTTGGCCCAATTTTCTGTTAAGAATTGTGAAGACGATTCCGACAAAACTCGACACTCAAGGCCCGATTTCTCTGCTACTTTGTATTTATCCAGAAAGGTAAACGATCAGTATGAAAACAATGCAGACGAGTTATTTTTTGTTGCGAAACGTTGGGCAACAACCGCTCACATTTTTGGTTCTGGTCTGGGCCTTGATGGTTTTGCTGATATGGATGCTATTCACTTTGATTGAATAAACACGCGAAGACTTTCAGTTACTTCAGCCCCATCAAAATGGGCGGAAGTGCGTGACAGGTTGCGATAGTAAGGCTGGCCTGGGGAGGCAATTGCAACAACGCGCAACCTGTCACGGTAGATAAATTGGTTGCCGGTTCAACCTGAATCGTGAATCAGGAAAATGAGGAGACACAATGAAAAAGAACCCCTTCTTGAGGACGCCGGTCAGTCGGCGCGAAACTTTACGGTTAATGGGAGCGGCTGGCGTCGCAGGTTTTCTGGGACTGGATCGCCATCTTTTATTTGCCCCAAAAGCTGCGCCCGCCGTGCTTGCCTATGAAAATCTGTTAGGCAATATAGTGCGGCCTTCGTTGTATTCGACCGCGCCCGTTCGGTTTGCAAAACAGGTCAGCGAAATGACCTGTGTGGCGCGACCGGCTTTAACGGAAGGCCCATTTTTTGTAGACGAAAAACTCAATCGCTCTGACATTCGCTCTGATCCTTCAAACAATACCGTCAAACCCGGAGTTCCCTTAAAGATCAAAATCAACGTCAATCGCAGCAGCAATGGGAGCTGTACGCCGTTGGTTGGTGCGTATGTAGATATTTGGCATTGCGACGCTTTGGGCGGTTACTCGGATGTCAGCGGGCAGGGAAACCCCAACAACATCGGACAAAAATTTCTGCGCGGGTATCAGGTCACGGATAGCAATGGTGCCGTGGAATTCACGACTATTTATCCGGGCTATTACACCGGACGAACCACACATATCCACTACAAAGTTCGTCTCTACAACGGCTCGACCACGACGTATGAATTCACTTCACAATTTGGGTTTGAAGACACGTTGACAGATCAGGTGTATTTATCATCTCCGTACAACACCAAGTCGGCGCGCGGCACACGCAACACCAACGACAACATTTTCCAAAGTGCGGGAAGTGCCGTTGTCCTGAGCGCGTCGTCGGATGGGCAAGGCGGGTACACCACCACGATGGATATTGGCTTGACGGGCGTCCCGGCGACCACGTCTACCGTCACCGCTGTTTCCGGTGCGAGTTTTGTACAGGGCGGCGCGGTGACGGCAGATGGTGTGGCATCGCTTTTCGGGACGGGGTTGGCTTCCACTTCAGCGGCAGCAATCACAACTCCATTACCGACAACATTGGGCGGAACAAGCGTGACCGTGCGCGATGCCAACGGGACGACGCGCAATGCACCGCTGTTTTATGTTTCGCCGGAGCAAGTCAATTTTCAGATTCCCAACGGCACCAGTAATGGCACCGCGACGTTGTCTGTCTTGCTTGGTACGACTACGGTCGGGCAGGGAACCGTGACCGTCGAAGCTGTCGCCCCAGGCCTATTTACATTTAATCAGAACGGCTCTGGTTTGGTTGCAGCAGTCGCGCAACGTGTGAAAAGTAATGGCGTATCAACCTATGAGCCAATTGCGCAATACAATGCCACCACTAAACTTTATGAACCGGTTCCCATTGATTTAGGAGAGGCGACCGAGCAGGTTTATCTAGATGTTTTCGGGACAGGCTTCCGGTCAAGAACCTCGCTTGCATCGGTGGTATGCAGTATCGGTGGGGCGGCGGCGGATGTTGTTTATGCCGGACCGCAGAATGAATTTGTCGGCGTAGATCAGGCCAATCTGCTGATTCCTCGGACGCTGATCGGGCGTGGGTCCGTTGACGTGGTATTTCGAGCCGATGCACAGCTTGCGAATACCGTGACCGTTAATATCAAGTGAGGTGGGGGAAATGACAAAGCCTTGAGCGTTTTGCAGTTCTGCAAAACGCTCAAGGCTTGCGAAAGAGAAAGCTAACCCTCGATTTCTATTCTTCTTCGTCGAGGAGTCCGCGTTCAGATAAATCCTG
>JAEUQN010000206.1 GCA_016789725.1 Blastocatellia bacterium
AATCCGTCGTCGTGGATGCGAGCGTTGATCGTCAAGCGCGTGAGCAATTCATCGCACAGGGTGCGGTGTTTCTGAACGGGCAACAAACCGAATTGCTCGCCAAATTGGTCGTCACGCCAGAAGGCAAATTGAATGCAAAAATTGTTGGCAAGCCCGCGACGTGGATTGCCGAACAAGCCGGCTTCATCGTCGCACCAAACACGCGCTGCTTGATTGCAGAAATTGGCGGCGTAGGCCGTGAATATCCGCTCTCGCTCGAAAAACTCTCGCCGATTTTGACGTACTATGTGGTCAACTCGCTGGAGGAAGGCTGCCAGCGTTGTGATGCGGTTTTGCGTTACGGAGGAATGGGCCACACCTCTTCGATTCATTCGCGTGACCGGGCGGCCATTATTCGCTATGGTGAATTGATGCCGACGGCGCGCATCGTGGTGAATTCGCCTTCGACGCACGGTGCGATTGGGTATTCGACAGCGCTCGTGCCTTCGATGACATTGGGCTGCGGATCGTGGGGCGGCAATGTAACTTCGGATAACATTTCGCCACTGCATTTGATGGACATCAAGCGCGTGGCATTTGAGACGCGCGCGGTCACAACGCCAAACATTTCGCCCGCGACCGCCAATCCCGTTTCGACGGTCATCTCGCAAATTTCGCCACAAGTTTCGTCAATGCTTCCAAGCGCAGGAAATCCTGCCCCAAAGCTTGAGCGCCCAGGACTTGATCGTAGAGCCGTCGCGGATTTGGTCGAACGCTTTCTGGTCGAGCGCAAACCCCAAATCACGATGCCGATTGCGCCGTCACCCGTGCTCAATCTGCAAGCGGAGACGCCCAAACCACCACCCACGCCTCCGGCACCAAAGCCGCAACCCGTGTCATTCGTTTGCGAGGATGACGTGCGTAAAGCATCCGAAAAAGGCGAGAAAATCTATATCAATGCCAAAACGATTCTCACCCCATCGGCGCGTGATCTCGGCAATGAAAAGAACATCTTCCTTAGCACTTAAAACCAGCGCCGTCTGATTGCGCCAATCACCAACCTGATTTTCACGGCACAGTATTTGCCACTTTCACCTTCGTTACTGACAGAGATCGTTTGTCGGTAAAATGTCCGCAAATGGCGGGGAAATTTTCTCCCTTCGTGGGGAGTTTTTCACGGTGGTTTGCGGAATATTGCAAACGTTTCAAACTTCACAGGGATCGTAAATCCGGGCGGTTCGCAGTTGTTTCTTTTTATTCGTCTTCTTTAACTTATTCGATCAAGAACCATCAATCGGACTTGAGTCCCTATCCTCTGGAGGCAAGTGAAGAGATATGAAACGCACCTACATCCTACTCGCCGTCGTCATCGCAGCGGGTGTCTTTTTGTCACAACAAATCAGCAGCGCCAACGGCCCGACCAAAGCCGTTACCTTTAGCAAAGATGTCGCGCCAATCTTTAATGCCAAATGCGCCGAGTGTCATCGCCCTGGCGAAGGCGCACCGTTTTCGACTTTGACCTACAAAGACGTCCGTCCGTGGGCGCGCTCCATCCGCGAAAAAGTTACCCAGAAAACGATGCCTCCCTGGCACGCTGATCCACATTTTGGTACGTGGGCCAATGATCGTCGCCTGACGTCCGCCGAAATCGAAACCGTCAAGGAGTGGGTTGAGCAAGGCGCAAAAGAGGGGGACCCCAGAGATATGCCACCGATGCCGAAATTCACGGAAGGCTGGACGATTGGCAAACCTGACATCGTCATCCCGATGCCGCAGGAATTCACCCTTGAAGCCAGCGGCCCGGATGAATATCAATACTTCGAGGTTGATCCCGGTTTCAAAGAAGATGTCTATGTACAAAGTGCCGAAGCACGTCCCGACAATCGCAAAATTGTGCATCACATCATCGCGTTCATTCGGCCTCCGGTGGCAAACGCTACCGCCAAACCTCGCCCCAATCTGAGCAAGGAAGAGCTGGCCGCGTTGCGCGCAAAAATGGAAAAAGAATCGCCCGTGTATCGGGAAGGTTTCTTAGCACGAACCAAACAAGAAGCTCCGGTCTGCGATGACGGTTGTAACGATCCGAAAGGTGGCAGGCTCGGACGTGCGGATCGCGGCGCAGAAATGGAAAACGGGCAACTGCTGGCAGGCTATGCGCCGGGCATGAATCAGGCCATTTGGGAGCCAGGAACCGTCAAGAAAATCCCGGCTGGTTCCAAGATCATGTTCCAAATGCACTATTCCAAAGCCGCCGGCAGCGTACAAAAAGATCGTTCCAGCATTGGTTTGATTTACGCCAAAACAGAGCCGAAAAAACTCGTTCATACAACCGGCATCTCTAACAATGCGTTTCTGATTCCGGCAGGTGCAGACAATCATAAAGTCACCGCGTGCTGGACCGCGCCCGACGATATTCAGATCATCAATTTCATGCCGCACATGCACCTGCGCGGCAAAGCCGTGGAATACAAGGCGATCTATCCCGACGGCAAAACAGAAATTCTGCTGAACGTGCCAAGCTACGATTTCTCGTGGCAAACGGCGTATTACCTGAAAGAGCAGAAGGAACTTCCCAAAGGCACGCGCATTATGGTGACGGGTTACTTCGACAATTCAACGCGCAATAAATTCAATCCCGATCCGGCCAAAATCGTCCGATATGGCGAACCGACCTACGACGAAATGATGATCGGATGGATGGATTACACGGCCAAGAACGAATCGCCGAAAGCCGTCGCCCGCAAGGAGTAAATTTAACAGCAAATCAAAAGGCAAAAGGCAAATATCAAAATTCAAAAGGTCAGAAGATAATTTTTCTATACTTAAAAAACTAAAAATAGAGTGCCGACCTTTTGCCTTTTGCCTTGTTCGATTTGCCTTTTGATTTGTGCCCAACCCGGAGAACCATGCTGCGAAGAATCGTTCGCTTTCTCACATTTTGTTTACTCGTTAGCTTTGTCGGCACACAACTTTCGCAAAGTCAGGACAAGCCGCTCACGCGCGACGAAGCGAAACAAATCAAAAGCCCTGTGCCATACACAAAAGCTTCGATTGCGCGTGGTCGCATTCTCTACACCAATGACTGCACCGGATGTCACGGCAACGACGGTAAAGCGCAAGTGGACGTGATCGCTGATGCAACGGATTTGACGGAACCCAAGCTTTGGAAAAGCGGCACAACCGAAGGCGAAGTCTTTCGCAGCATCCGCGACGGCGCGGGCATCAGTATGCCGCCGTATAAAAACCAGATTCGAAATCCAGAAGACCTGTGGCACTTGGTGAATTTTATTCGCAGCCTGTGGCCCGAAGCGCAACGCCCCAAATTGCAGGAGGAAAAATGAAGCAACCCAATGATTCGCAACCTGACAAAACACGCCGCAAATTCCTGACCAACTCCGCTGCTGTCGTCGCCGCCGTCGGCGCCACCACCAACGTACTCGCCAGTGCCGTCCCTGAAATTCAATCCATTCGCATTCCGAAAGAAATCCCGGCAGCACTCGCCGAATCGCCCGCCACGACTTCGTTTGAAGGCAAAGGCATGACCGGCGCGGAAGTCTTCGCCAAACTCTGCAAAGAAGAGGAACTCGCGGCGCTGTTTTGCTGTCCCGGCAATTACACCGTCATCAACGCCATCGCGGCGGCAGGCGTTCCTGCATACGGCGGACGCACGGAAGGCGCGATGTGCGCGGCGGCGGACGGGTTCTCGCGTGTGACGGGCGAAGTGACGGCGACATCGGGAACTGAAGGCCCCGGCTTCACGCATATGATTATGAACATCGCGGCGGCGAATGCAGCGCGTACGCCTTTGCTCGTCTTGGCAAGCAATATGCAACTCGCAGGCGAAGACCGCGAACAGTTCATTCAAATCGCGCAGCAACAACCCACCACCGAAGGCATGAAGAAATACGGCAAACGCATCATCGCGCCGAACCGCGTGTACGAATACGGCGCATACGCGTTTCGCCAATTGAAATCCGGCATTCCTGGCCCAGTGCATTTGGACTTCCCTGCTGAAACGGCACGCGCTCGGTTTACCGAATCATCGAAGCTCACCGACTTCTACAGCAAAGCCAAATATCGCAGCGAATCGCGCGCCTATCCTTCACCGAAAGAAGTCGAGAAAGCGGCGGACATGATCGCCAAAGCCGAACGTCCGGTGCTGATTGCAGGGCAAGGCGTGTTCAGTCGCAAGGCGTGGGATGTGCTAAGAGAAGTGGCTGAAAAACACGAAATGGCCGTCGTGCCTTCTGGCCCGACGCGCGGCATCTTTCCCGACGATCATCGCTTGTCGGCGAGCCTCTCGCCCGAAGCGTTGATGAGTGCCGATTTGGTTGTGTTCGTCGGCCAATACTGCATGCCGAGTCCCGGCGAATATCGGTTCAATCCCGACATCAAATCCATTCGCGTCCATCCGGTGCAGGAAGACTTGGGTCGCAACTGGCCGCTTGATCTCGGCATCGTCAGCGATGAAAAAGTGTTCCTGGAAGCACTCGCCAACAAATTGCCCGCGAAGAAACGCGACGCCTGGGTCAGCGAACTTGCGACAGCCCGCGCCACGTTTGAAAAACAACATCTCGACACCTACGCGCTGGGCGTGAAATATAGCCAGGAAACAAACACGATTCATCCGGCAGTGATGGCGAAGGAAGTCCACGACTTTCTGTACAAAGGCAGCATTGATCCGAAGCAAACCGTCACGGGTTCGGGCGGCTGGACCAGCGGTTTATATGCGGGTCGTTGGCTGCGCGCGTTTCGTCCCGCGCAAACCGTCGTGTGTGCCTATCAATACGGCGCGATTGGCCCGGATATGGCGATGATGATTGGTGCAGGTGCAGCCGTGCAGCGCGGCGTCGGCCCACAAGCCGCCTACAAAGGCGCGCCTGTGTTGACGATCACGAGCGATGCCGGAGCCGCGTACAGCCTGTTTGAATTGGACACGGCGATTAAATTCAAAATTCCGACGATCACCTTGATTTACAACAACAATTCGTGGGGTATGTGGCCGAGTGCGGCAGGTTCGGCGCGCTCGATGCAAATGTATCTGTTTCAGGAAAATCTGCGCTACGACAAATTGGCCGAAGGCTTGGGCGCGCGCGGCGAATACGTGCAAACGCCGGAACAATTGCGCGAAGCTCTGAAACGCAGCTATCAGGCCGCTGCCAAAGAAAGCCTCTCGACGGTCATCAATGTGCAGGCGCTGAAAGAATTCACTTCGGCGAAGCACTATCCGCCCGGCGTGGCATTGAATCCTGAACCCGGCGTAGGAGCATTTGCACATTGAAGAAAGAGGCTCCCGCTCCATCCCACAATGAAACTGGAATACGCGCGCGTTTAGCCGTCGTCGCAGAAACGCTTGAACGCTACGCACAACGCGGCGTATTCCGGGGCTTCAGTCAGGACATACGCCCCACCAAAGCTGTCTTTCGTCTGCTCTGGCATCGTGAGCGAGTGTTTCAATTCAGCTTCGAGGCGCAGAAAAACACGATGCGTTTTCCGCTCGTTTTGCCGAATGTAGATGCCGAAATGTTTCGGGACTTGAAAGAATTCATCAACATCCGTTGCACGCCGGAACTGCTCGATCATCGGCGCATAGATCCCCGCAAAGTTCAAATCCAGCCTTCCCGTCGCAACGGCCATGTGGCCCTGACCATGCAGGTGCTGGACGGCGACGATGAATACGCCACGCGCAAGTTGATTCACCTTGTCCACGAGATTTTCCTGACGTTTTTGCTGGATGGGCGTTACTACGATTATTTGGTCGAAAACTTCGATCTTGACCCGGATCGAATGTGAAGCCATAAGCCAGCCTTCGTTCACGCGACCTTGTCGGCGGGTTTGCCAAACTGCCCCCCCCCCAATCGAATCTTGCTGTTCAATTGCTCACTCAGCTTTGCCCGCCTTTTTTGTAACCAATGATCCGTTTTGCAAATAGTTCCTGCGTGTGTAAGTGACTGCCCCTCTCTCGACTACGTTCATCCGGTGATTTTGGAATGGAGATCTGAAAAATAAATTTCTTGATGAAATTAACCATAAATTGCTATGGTTGAGTCGCGTTCATTTTATCTTGAGATGCTGGCTTCCCCCCCATGCCCAACGTCCTCTCGCCAGCCAACCAGGATAACAACCCAACCTGAACCACGTGCTCAGCGCGAAACGAATCCAGCCCCTAAACCTATAGCTTGCTGCTAGCGCGTAATAACGAGACCGTATCATGAAAAAATTTGGATTATTGACGATTCTTTTCTTCACGTTCACAACTTTCTCATTAGGTCAGACCGCGAAAGATTTCTTTGATCGCGGGCTTCAATCTTACAAAAATAAACAATATGCAGCGGCTGTTGCGAATTACAGTCAGGCGATCAAACTCAATCCCAATTCATTTGCGCTGTGGTTCAATCGTGGGCAAGCGTACTATTATTTGGGCAATTTAGATTTGGCCATCGTTGATTACACGCAAGCACTCAAACTCAACCCAACCTATATGGATGCCTTGTTTCAGCGAGGATTAGCGTACAACCGAAAGGGGAATCAAGACGCGGCCATCGCCGATTATTCGCAGGGCATCGGGTTAGCTCCCAATGATGCGCAATTTTTTTATAATCGTGGCATTGCCTATTTTGATAAAGGGAATCTGGATTCAGCCTTTGCCGATTACAATCAGGCGCTCAAACTCAATCCCAATTACGTCAAAGCCTTTGTCAATCGGGGTTCGGTGTATTACAAAAAGAAACAATTCGATTTGGCACTCACTGATTTGAATGCGGCCATCAAATTAGAACCGACCTATGCTGAGGCGTGGGGAAATCGTGGCATGTGTTACTCCGCGCTCAATCAATTCGATTTGGCGATAGCGGATTTCACCCAAGCCATCAAGATTGACGCCAACTATGCCAAAGGCTATTTGGATCGGGCGATTGCCTACAACAAGAAAAAACAAAACGATCTGGCGTTTGCGGACCTGAATCAGGCGATTAAACTCAATCCGAATTATGTCGGTGCCTATCTATTTCGTGGAGCCGTCTATTTCGACATTAAAAAATTCGACCTCTCCAAAGCGGATATGGAGAAGGTTTTGCAGCTTTCCCCCGGCCATAAAATGGCGAGTGACTTGCTCGCCAGGATCAATGGAATGGGCACTCCGGCGACGCCCTCTGCCAATCTTCCCCCCAAGTCGCAAGCGATTTGGACACCGGTTTCTCCCACCAAAGGAATTGATACAAACGTAGCATTGGTCGGTCAGGAAAATGGTCAGAAACTGCCGCTGTGCCGAGCCACCTACAACGGGGGGACGCATCCGGGAAAAATCGTGAACGGCAAGTGCCACATCGGTTATAACGGCACCGAGACGAATGTCGGCACTTATGAGGTTTTGACATCGAATGCCAATCCCTCGTTTTCGCTCAACACCACTGGCAACGGCGAAAAGTTCATCGTTGGTGCTGAAAGCAATGGCCAGCCTTTATATCTTTGTTCCGCCGCTTATCAAAACGGTACATATCCCGGCAAAATCGTGAACGGCAAATGTAATATCACTTGGGGTGGAAACGAAATTTCGCTGGCGTCCTTCAATACTTATTATCTCCCACCCAAACCAGCGACAAAGCCGACGTCAGCACCAGTCAGCACCGTAGCCTCCGCACCCACTGACATGGATGGTTATATCCAAAAAGCGCAGTTGCAATTCCGTGTCAATCAATTTCGTGAAGCCGTTGTTACGGCATCCGCCTGCATCGCGGCATTTCCGAGTTCTGTCACCTGTCACTTTCTGCGCGGGCAATCGTATGCTCAATTAGCCATCAATAAACCGCTCACCGTTTTAGGCTCCAAACAGAAAATAGGTGAACCCGATCCTGATTGGCTGGCAGCGGTGGCGGACATGACCAAAGTCATCTCGCTTGCGCCGGGAATTGCTGAATATTATTACCAACGCGCCTACATTTATTATCGCAGCGACGGGTACAAAATCGAGCCGTATGAATTAGGGCTGGCCGATCTGAAAAAAGCGTTGGAGCTAAATCCAAATCACCTCAACGCAAAGGCATTAATCCCCAAGATAAATTCGCAGTATGCAAGCAAGCTGTTCTCTGATGGCAACCGACACGTCATGCAAGGACAGGTAGCAGCGTCGCAGGCAGGAAAAGCAAAAGAGTCCACCGACAGCTTTAATGTGGCCATTAGCGTTCTGACCAAAGCCATTGAATATCACAAAAGCGAGCTTTATCTGAAACGACGCGGTGAGGCGTATGTAGGGTTGAAAAAATACGATCTGGCGCTTGCCGATTACACCGAAGCGATCAAGCTCAAACCCGAAAATGGTGACGCTTTCAATTTGCGAGCAGCCGTTTATGTCGCCCAGAAAAACTATCCGCTGGCGCTGGCGGATTATGACAGCGTCATCGCGCTCCCAGATAAATCGGAGACGAAATACGCGAAAATCCAGGCGTTCGTGCAAAAAGGCGACATCTATCGTGAAACCGGCAAACTGGATTTAGCCATTGCCGAATATACGAAAACAATTGCGGCAAGTCCCGACCACGGTCACGCGATGTATGGACGAGGCCTCGCTTATTACAAAAAGGGCGATGCCAAAGCCGCCGAGGCAGATTTTCAGAAGATGCTGGCCACCTCTTATGATCCTGAAGCCATGAAAAAAGAGCTGGGTCAACAGGGCATCCCGCCATACAACAAACTTTACCCGCCTGCCCCAAACAAAAAATAAATGATCCGTTTTCTGCCTTATTCCGGCGAATTTTATTAGGAGGAACTTGTTTATGAAATCTGTTCTCACAACGTCATTGTTGCTTTGTGTTCTCGCGCTTACGATCCAGGCGCAAGCCTACGAAAAGGTCGCGGACGAAACGTTCAAGTACATCAAGGCTGGCACCTTCGGCAAACCAAAAGTCGCCAAAAACACCAGTAAATTAGCGATTGGGCAAGTGCGTGTGCATTACAAATTCATCACGTCCAGAGCAGCCCTCGCCAACAAAAACAATGCGGCTGACGTCACCGTTTATTTGGACGGCGAAATGACCAAAGGCGATCTGCAAAAACTGACCGACGAGTTTTACACCATCCTGCAACAAAAGCTCGCCGCCGCTGGCGTCAGCTTTGCCGATTGGAAAGCGATTGAAGCGACCGAATATTTTGCCGAACGCCAGAAGTCACAGGAAGACAAAAAGCCACAGGACAGCGACGGCAAAAACGGGCAGGCGTGGCTTTCATTCTCCGCCTTTGACGGGCCGGTGTTGTTGAAGTGGAAACCGTATGGAACCTCAGAGTTGGTCGGCTTCGGGCAATTGAAAAAAATGGCGAAGTCGGGCCAGACAGCGGGCGGCGATTTTGTGACGTTTGATGTCGTCGTGGATTTCGCTTCGATCATGCTCAATGCCGAAATCAAACAGGACAAGAAGGGCTGGTTTTATGGCGATGCTTATTTCCACACAGATTACAGCATCGGCGGAACGATGAGCGTGCCGCAAAGCTATATTTTCATGGTGGATGAAAAGAATAGTTTCGACATTTACCAAAACGACTTACCCGTGGCCGAACACTTTGCTTTTGCGGGCAAACCATACAAGGACGAGTCGAAAGCAGCGCTGAAAACGCAGATGTTTTTCAGCACCGAACGACATACGTTCACGCCTTTGGTAATTCCCGCCAAGCGCGATTTGTACCTCACGGCAACGCGGCGCGTGTTGGCGCTCTATGCCGAGATGTTCGCTGCCAAGATGCGTGTCTTGCGCGCCGGAGAAAAACCCGCTGAGAACAAAACCATCGCGCAGGAAAAGCCGAAAGACAGCGGGAAAACGATAGAACAGGTCAACACGCAAGCAAAGCAGAGTAATGCGCCAACACCCGTGACAACTGGCGAATTAACCGCCGCCGCGCAAGACGCCGTCAAGGCAGGCAATTTCAAACTTGCCACACAATATTACGGCGAAATTATCAAAAAATATCCAAACGAAGCCGAAGCCTATTTCGCGCGTGGCTTGGTGTTCATGGAAAAATTGAATGATGGCAAAGCCGCGCAGTCAGACTTTTCCAAAGTCATTGAAATGAAACCGGGCTTCAATGACGCGCTGGCCTTTTACAATCGCGGCACAATCCACCTGCGCAACAAGGATTGGAAAAAAGCGATCTCGGATTTTGATGCCTTTATCAAAGTCACGCCGACACATTTGGACGCCTACAACAATCGCGCCATTGCAAATTACAATGCGGGCAAAGTAGACGAGGCGCTCGCCGATTTTTCCAATATCATTCGCCTTGATCCGAGGAATGGGATGGCCTATAAAAATCGGGCCATGCTGCATCGTGCGCGCGGAAATGCGACGCAAGCACAAGCCGACGAATTACGAGCAGCACAACTCGAACGAGGGAAATGACCCTTCGTCAAACACCCACAGCGAAAGCCAGCCTCTTGTTTGCACGAGGGGCTGGCTTTCGCTTCATTTTGTTGACAATCCAATTCTCGGTCGGTATGGTGTGGTTTCGCTAGATGATTTTTCTGGAGCCTGACCGTGACCAACAGATTACGACAAATTGCCAAATGCACTATGTGTTGTTGTTGTTGTCTACCAAAAATTCAGTGGAACCGGTCTTCTCTGCCCGCAATCATCGCCACCTAAGATCGTAGCAAGAGTGAAAAGCAGTAAGCGCCTCGGTTCCAAACAACAGGAATCGAGGCGTTTCGATTTTACAGGAACAACATGCAAGCAAATTCAACCGAACTTAAAGAAGCTTCTGTCCAACCTCTTCCGCAATATTTCGCCGACGAAATGGCGCAGTATGAACAAATGATTAAGAAGTTCCGCGCGGGACTGATCGGCGAAACCAAGATGCAGAAATTCCGGCTGCAATTCGGCACCTACGCACAACGCCAGGACGGCGTGCAAATGCAGCGCATCAAAATCCCTGGCGGCTATTTGACGGCGGATCAATTGACGCGCCTCGCCGATGCCGCCGACCAATACGCCAGCAGCTTTATTCATTTCACCACGCGCGAAGATGCCCAATTGTATTACCTGCAACTCGAAGACACGCCGAATCTGTTGCGCTCGTTGCAGGAAGTTGGCATCACCACGCGCGAAGCCTGCGGCAACACGGTACGCAACATCACAGCCTGTTATCGCGCGGGCGTTTCGCACACTGAAGTCTTCAACGTTTATCCGTACACCGACGCGCTGTTTCGTTTTCTGCTGCGAAACAAACATAACCAAAACATGGGCCGCAAAATGAAGTTCGCATTTGAGGGCTGCACCGAAGATCACTCGGCGCTCGCCTTTCACGATCTTGGTTTCCAAGCAGTGACGCGCGAAGAACACGGCGAAACCAGGCGCGGCTTCAAAGTCCACGTCGGCGGTGGACTCGGCAGCGCGCCCTATGTTGCCAAAATCTACAGCGAATTCCTGCCTGTCGAAGAGATGTTCAATTTCACGCTGGCCGTCATTCGCATCTTCGACCGCTACGGCGAACGCAAGCAGCGGATGAAAGCGCGAATGAAATTCTTGGTGCAATCTATGGGCTGGGAAAAATTCAAAGCGGCGGTGGACGCCGAGCGCGAAATCATTGGCGAATTACCGAGCGTCGCCGAATATTTACAGAAAGTCGTCGAGCCGGAAATTACCAATGCAACCGCCAGTCTGAACCTGCTTGATCCGATCACGAACGATCCGAATTATCAGCAATGGGCGCAGGACAACGTGATTGCGCATGCACGCGAAGGATTGCGCGGCGTTCACGTGCGAACGAAACTCGGCGACATCACGTCAGATCGAGCGCGCGAACTCGCCGACATTGCACGCCAGTTTTCTGCCAGCGAATTGCGGGTTTCGATTGAGCAAAACTTGTTCCTGCCCTGGGTGCGTGTCAGCGATTTACCGGCGTTGTATCAAGCCCTGCAACAAGCCGCGCTCCATGACGCCGGAGCCGAAACCATCGCGGATGTGACGGCTTGTCCGGGCGCGGATACGTGCCGACTTGGTATTGCTTCGGCCAAAGGATTGGGCAGTGCCATTTCGGAATCGTTTTTCACGGGCGCGCTCGCGTCATATCGGGAAGCGAACCGCGATTTGCGCATCAAAATTTCCGGTTGCCCAAACGGTTGCGCGCAACACGCCGTCGGCAACATCGGATTCCACGCGGCGGCGCTCTCCGCCAACGGACACAACGTGCCGACGCATATTTTATTCCTCGGCGGTTCCGCCAATCACGGCGCGCCGAAGGCTGGAAAGATTGTCGGCAAGTTCCCCGCCCGCGCTTCGATTCAAGTCGTCGAAGAATTACTCAAGTTGCATAACGCAGAAAAACTGGATGGCGAAGATTTCAATTCATTCATCGCGCGCATTGGGGATCAGCGTGTGAAGGAAGCGTTGGAGCCATTGCGCGCCGTTCCAGCCTTCGAGGATGATCCGACGTTCTATGATGATTATGGTCACGAGAACGAAAAGTTCACGGTGCGCTCCGGCGTGCGCGGCGAATGTGCGGGAACCACGATTGCCGAACTCGTGCCAACCTTTGCAGAGGCCAACGAACGCTTATCGCAGGCCGCTGCACATTTGCATCACGGCCATTATGAAGCCGCGCAGTTGGAAGCGTATGAAGCGGCGGTGGCGGCGGCGCGTGTACCGCTGTATCAACGATTGGTTGATCCGATTACCTCGCTCGAAGCCTTGTGGTCATTTGAGAATATCTTTGTGCTGGCGGGCTTGACCAACGGCGAATGGAAGGAATTGTCCGCAACCTTTGGGACACTCAAAGCAACTCCGGCAGACGAGGCAAACGCGCAAATCACGTTAGAAAAAGCGCGCGAGTTTGTCGGCTATTGCGAAGCGTTTTCCGCTTAAAAAGCAGACTTAACGAAACCAGCAAAAACGGAATGAATGGAACAATGGCGAGGACTGACAGTTCTGTTCATTCCGTTTTTATCGTTTATGCCATTTGCTCTCCGATCCCATCGCATTGATTCACGTTCTATTTTTTTGTAGGCTGTTCGCGCCGAATAGCGGCTTTCAAGACAATTTATAAACCTGTTCGCTTTTCCATCAACGTCATGCAATTTCTTTTCGTCTTACTTTCCCTTCCGTTGTTGTACTGGTCACAAGGCAT
>JAEUQN010000207.1 GCA_016789725.1 Blastocatellia bacterium
GCTGCGACTGAATTCGCCAAATTGCCCGTTGAAGCGCAGCCCACGGCGGTGAAGCCGAACTCGCGAGCTTTTGAGAGCGCAACGGCGACCACGCGATCCTTGAAGGAAAGCGTCGGATGATTGACCGCATCATTCTTCAAATAGACTTCGCGCACGCCTAAGGCTTTGGCCAAACGATCTGCTTTGACCAGCGGCGTGCCGCCTGAATTCAAGCCAACGGTTGGCTCGCCATCCAGTGGCATCAGTTCGCGGAACTTCCAGAGGTTTTTAGGACGCCGCCCGATTTCATCACGAGTCAACACGTTTTTGATCGCGTCGTAATCGTAATCTACTTCGAGCGGCCCGAAACACTCTTCACAAATCGCGACGGGCGCAACCGGGTACGGCGCACCGCATTCACGACACTTCAATCCTTTTACAAAACTCATATTTTCATTCCTCAAAAATCTAAGATTTCAAATTTGGAATTTGAAATTAACCACAAAGAACCGAGCCTCCGTTCACGTTCAGGATTTCGCCTGTGATGTGACGCGCAAGGTCAGAAGCCAGAAATAAAATCGGTAATGCAACGTCTTCTGCTGTCGCAACGCGTTGCAGGGGAATTGCACTGAGAATCTGTTTGGTGTTTGCTTCATCGCCGTGCAAAGCGTCTGCGGACATTTCCGTGTCTACCCAGCCGGGAGCGACAGAGTTGACGCGCACGCCATAACGACCAAGTTCAGAAGCTAATGATTTCGTGAAGCTGATGACCGCGCCTTTTGACGCAGCATAGTCGGCATGTCCTGCTTCGCCACGTTGTCCGGCGGTGGAACTAACCGTCACAATGTTGCCGCGTTTTTGCTGCACAAAAATTTCAGCGGCATAGCGGCAGACATAATAAACGCCGTGAACATTGGTGCGAATCGTTTCGTCGAATTGCGTTTCACCCAGAGAGAGAATTGATTTGTCTTCGGCAGGCCAAATTCCGGCGTTGGCAACGAGGGCATCCAGCCGCCCAAATCGTTCAATCGTTTGGGTGATTAGTGCCTTCGCTTCCGTTTGTTGTGAAACATCAGCCTTCACAACCAGCGCCTGCGTACCTCGGCGTTCAACTTCCTGCGCGACTTCCAATGCAGCAGATTGATGCGAGCGATAATTGATGACAACGCCTGCGGCTCCGGCCTCAGCAAACTTAATGGCTGCCGCTGCGCCGATGCCGCGCGATGCACCTGTAATAACAATGATTTGATCTTTGAATGAAAGCATGTTCTGAAAAGCAAAAAAGCCTCACGCTAAAGTTGCGTGAGGCTCGTCGTTTCTCAGGCTCTTTAGCTATTTTTAGAGTGGAGCAATTTGCTTAAATCACCACTTGAACTTTTCAAATACTGGCCAGAAACTTAAAAGGCCCCGCGCTTTTTGTTGCACGAGGCCTTTGGAAAATCCTTCTTTGGCTTCGGCTTTTAGCGCTTTTTTTACGTGGAGCAAGTCGCCTTAAATCACCACGATCACAAACTCGAAGCTGAAGGTTACACCGCAGCCGCGAACGGCGTCAAGAGTCAAGTAATCAAACCTGCAAAATCATTGAAAAAATTTATGGCTTTTGTTTCTGGGACTCTTTTTCCTTTATCGCTCTCAATGCCTCTTGATATGCGCCATTGGGGACATCGCCGAGTTTCACCGCCAAATCGTACGCCGCTACCGCATCGCCATTGTGACCAAGAAAATCCAGAATCTTTGCGGCAGCCACGTAACTACGTTGAATCAGCCATTTTTCGGTTTCCGGCGAAGCATTCTCTGCGGCATCCTTGTAGTATTGAATGGTGGCATACAATTCTTCATCGCGTTTTGCCTGATCTTCGGGCTTCATTTTCGCGGCAATTTTGCTGCCAATTTCGGCCAGGCCGAAGTACGCTCGCGCATTATTCGCCTTTTGCTGCAAAACACCTTTGAGGATCGCACGTGCGTCGCTGTATTGCTCGGAGCGAATCAACTGATCCGCCTCGTCAAGCTGTTTGATGACCCCCTCATCCGCGTTAGAAATCGCGGCACCTAAAGCGGGAGCATTTTTCGCGGCCAGCTCACGCGTGGTTTTATAACGTTCGAGACGTTGCGCATAATCGTTCAGACGTGCGGTTTCGAGATCGAATTTGATGTTTTGCAACAGACTGCCCAAAAACTGGCGGACATCAATGCCAGCATTTTCCGCTTGCTTCATTTGATCATAGAAGTGATAAACCAGCACGGCACCGCGATCATACGCAAAACTCAACTCATAAATTGCACGCTCGTTCTCTTCCTCCAAAGCTTTCACCCAGGCTCTATCATTCTCAAATTTACGCCCGGCCAGTGATTCCAAACTTTCGAGCCGCACATCAACTGCCCGCGTGAAAGAATCAGCAATCATGAAATAAGCATTGCCATTTTTATATTCAGCGGCGAGCTTGTCCCCGCGACTATCACGTAATTTGCGGAGGTCCGGGCCAATTTCAGCAACTTCTCTAAATTTGCTATCTACTAGCGGGTCAATAATAAAACGCAGGAACGCGCGGCGCACTGCGGCATGCGGGTCTACCGTCGCGCCAATCAACACATAGTAGGTGTCACGCACCACACGCACATTGACAGCATTCGACGCATTCAGAAGATCCGGCATCACGACAAACTGACGAAGGCGACTGGCAGCTTTAACGCCTTCATTAAGGGTCGCACGACTGCCGCTTTGCGTTCGCGGAACGTAGCTCGGAGGCAATTCTAAAATGGGTTCTGTATGCAGGTACTGAATCAGATTGGCCACCGCAGAGGCAGTCGAACTGGGATATGTCTTGGCAGCAAGATCGTAGGCCTGTCTATATTTCGGCATCAATAGCCCGAATTTGGCATCACGCCAGAATTCCTGAAGTAATAGTGCGAAGTCCGTGATCTCACGCACGTCATCCGGCAATTTATCTATGGGCGTATCAATCGAAAATACTGGCGCATCTGTGAGCGTCAGCGCCAAGCTCAAATATGGAGCAACAGTGGCGGCATCATTGCGCCCCTGACTGTGTTTGGTTAAATGATCGCGCAGGCGGCGCACCAAACCAGGATTGAGGGCTTTCACATCCTCACGTAATTGTTGGCGCAATGAGGACAATTGCCGATTGCCGGATTCAAAATCATAGCCAGCCACATTCAACGCGGCCATCATCGCAATAACTCGCGGATCAGGCAAAATCTGAATGTTCAAATCCCCTAAAGTCACACGCGACATTTCGCTCAAAGGCAAACGTCGTTGCGGAGATGGTTGCGGAGCGGTTGGCGGCTGGTCAGTTTTAGGTTTGTCAGATTGGGCAAAAGAATTGACGACCAAAGCCAGCAAAACAATCAGCCAAACGAAGGAGCGGGGATTTCGCATAGATACTTCTTTCATAAGTGATGATTCCGAATTGTCAGAAATAACGGTAGGCAAATGGTAACTGGCAGGAAGCACGAGCGCAAGCGAGGCGAGCAGCCGTTCTTATGTGAGATTTCAGATTCCGATTTGACCAACGAGATATAAACCGCTGGTAGGCTGTGGCGAACCGCCCTTTGGTTCAAGTGTCACGGCTGTGGCAGCAATGCGAGGCGCAACATTTTGCGGTAAGGCAATCCGCAATTCAGTACGACCTCTGGCATCTGTTCCAAATACTTTGGCGCTGACTTTTTGCTGGTCGTTGGTGATGTACCAAAGCTGATAATCCTTGTCCGCCGGGGCAGCAGGCAAATTGAAGATGTAGACGACCCACTCGTTGCGCGTCGTATCCCAAAACACTTTGGCATTTGCGTTTGGTGCTTCCTTGCCCGCCAGTGAAACAAACTTTGTCGTTTGCGTGACTAAATCATCCAACTGCCGTTGTGTGGCGACATTCAACTGGGACAACTCGTCAACCTGCCGCGCCAATTGATCGCGTTCGCTGGAAACCCGGCTAGTTTGCCAAAGCAACAAGCCGCTCGTAATAGCGAGCAATAATGTTGCCGCCGTCAAAACGGGCTGCCAGTTGAAGAAATCAAAGAAACTGAAGCGTTTTGGGGGCGGTGTGAATTCCAGGGTCGGTTGAATCTCTTCCACTTCGTGCTCGTTGGTTACACGCGCCATCAGTCTGGATTTAATCTGGGGAGGGACAACAGGCTGCGGCAAGGCAAGCGGCATCATCGCTGACACGTCCGTCAACTCGCGTAATTCACGCCGCTCTGCCTCAGACGCAGTGCGCAAATACTGCTCAAACTCATGCAGTTCTGCGCCATCCAATGCGCCGATGGCATATAACGCAGCCAATTCTGTAAACTTCGCCTCGTCCATTTCGACTTGCTTTAGTGTCCTTGCAATACTTGAAGTTGCTCGCGCAGCTTCATCATACCCAAACGAATTCGGGTTTTGATCGTTCCCAGTGGCTCGCCCAATCGTTGAGCGACCTCCGACTGGGAAAAACCATGATAATACGCCAGCTCCAAGGCCTGACGTTGTTCGCGCGGTAAGGCGGCCATCGCCGACCGCACGATAGAAGACTTCTGTGACAACCAGGCCGCCTGCTCTGGATCATCATCCGCGACAACCTCCCGCCCCAGCACATCAACCTCTTCGGCTTCGGCCAATGGTGAGCGGCGTAAGACGCGCAAACGATCTAGTGCACGGCTGCGGGCGATAGTGACAATCCACGTTCGTAACTGCCCGCGCGACACATCGTAATTAGCGGCCTGTTGCCAGACCTGCCAGAAGCTATCCACCACCACATCTTCCGCGTCCGCCGGTTGCCCAACAATCCTGAGCGCAATCGCGTAAACGACCTTCGAATATCGCTCATACAGCGTATCAAGCGCAGACTGATCCCGCGCGCGCAATCGCTCAACGAGTGCGAGCTCGTCGGATTGATCGAAGGGAGCCTGATTCGAAAGGGTTGCGTCCAAAACGCCAGCCTCAATAGTAATTACGGTCATTGACCGCGATTAGATGTATGGGAGATCAAGAAAACAATTGCGACAACAACGATGCTATTCATACCGCAAAGCTTCGATAGGATCAAGTCTCGCAGCTTTCCAGGCGGGCCAAAGACCAAAACCGACCCCCAGCCCCACCGAAACCACAAAGCCCGTAATTGGGGCCCACAATGGCACGAACGTCGGCATTACCAGCTTAACGATTTCGGCAAGCCCCCAGCCAATCAAAATCCCCAACAGCCCGCCCAGTCCGGTGAGCGTGGCGGCTTCAATGAGAAATTGCGAAATGATGTCGCGGCGTTTTGCGCCAATAGCTTTTCGCACGCCGATTTCTTTCGTGCGCTCAGTGACGCTCACCAACATAATGTTCATGACACCAATGCCGCCGACCAATAACCCCACTGAGGAGATCGCCACCATTAACAAAAATACTCCGCCCGTGATGGATTTGAATTGGCTCACGATATTGTCTGCCGTCGCAATGCCAAAGCTATCGGGCGCGCTGTAGGCAACTTTACGGCGCTTGCGCAACACCTGACGAATCTCCTCCACCGCCTCATTCAGTCTGCCCGGCACGGCCTGGGCCATAATGAAGTTGTCTTCGAGGTTCGGATAAATTTTCATCAGCGAAGCATAGGGCAAATAAACCGCTTTGTTTTCGTTGTTCGGGTCCTCTGAACCAACCAAAAATGTTTCGCGTTTGCGCAACACGCCGATCACACGATATTGCCGTCCATTAATCGTCAATTCTTTATCTATTGCGCTCAGCAATGGATAAAGCGTATTCGCCACATCATTGCCAATCACGACGACGTCCGAGCGATTCGCGTTGTCGGTTTCATTGAAAAAGCGACCTTCTTCCAGCTCCGTCGTACCCATTTTGAAATAAGCTGGCATTGTGGCCTGCACCGTCGCATTCGACATTTGCACGTCTTTGTATTTGATTTGTACCCGCTCGACCATTGGCCCTTGCGTAAAATCTACCGGGGAAATCAAGGGAGTCACATACGCCACCGAAACACACTCGTTTTGAATCGCCAGCATGTCATCGAAGCTTAGCGGTTTGCGCGTGCGCTCTTCGTACGACGGAGCGAAGTTGAAACCTGGATCAAATTTGTAAATGTAAATTGAGTTCGTCCCGAAGGATTCGATTTCTTTAGCTACACGAGCATCAATGCCGGAAACAAACGCCGCAATCACAATGACCGTCATCGTTCCAATAATCACCCCCAGCACGGTCAGGAAAGAACGTAGCTTGTGCGTGCGTAAAGTATCCAGCGCCATCCAGACATTTTCGAGCCATTGATTCATATATTTTAGAAAGTTCGCCCAACGGGCCTATCTCGTCCCTACGATTTTTATCGGGAGAGAGTTTTCCCTTTTTCTGCCTGTCAGGCAACTTATCCCAATCCAGTGCATCCACAATTTATAAAAACTTAATGAAAAAACCTATAACCAAAATGATTGAACTAACGCCTTTGATATTGAGGAAAGCTTTTCTCCTGGTCCTCGCCCCAAAGCGCAGAGAATGCATGCAGTTAAATCTCCAGCGCGGCGGAGCGAAAATAATCTTCACGAATTAAACCAAGGAGTAAAAATGAAAAAAAGTATGAAATCAACGATAGTGCTGGCTGGATTCTTAATGTTGTCAATGATTGGAAGTGCGTTGGCACAAAGGACCGTTTCTGATCCGTTGCGCGGACTCAAGAAAGCTTTGGAGCAAGCGGTAGCGCTACCGCTGACAACAACTCAGGAAGAGCAGCTCAAGACGTTGATTCAAACCTATCGAGACAGCCAATCGCACGAACCAAGTGAAGCGTTGCAAGCGGCTCTCGACGCTTATGATGCCGCGATTTTAGCCGGCGATCAGGCAGCGGCAAATGCACAAGCGACTATCATTGCCAACTTGCGCGCAGCAGCGGCTAGTGCGCATTTGCAGGCAGAGGCAACTTTTAAAATCGCCGTCATTGCGCTGCTGAAAACAAACGGCGATCAGGCTGGTCTGCTGCGTACGAAATTTGGCGATGACGGTTTTCTGCGTATCCTGGATAGTCTGGCAGGTGGTCACGGCGGGCCAGGTGGCGGGCCGGGTGGCCGACGATGAAGACACTTTGTTAAAGTAACCAAGTGAAAGTAACCAACCCATAGGGCTGGCGCAGTGATCGTTTCAGGATAATTCCCTTCTCTGATGACTGCGCCACCACTTTGAATCGAAAGTGCCATCGAGTTTTTTATGCAGGCACAAACTGTCGAACTTATGACCTATCACTCCGGCACGGCAGCGGCGACGCTCATTGAACCTGTGGTGCAATGGGGAACAGATGACGCGTTAGCGACGGCAGCCCAGGCCGGGGATGAAGCAGCTTTTGCTGAGATTTTCACACGCTACAAAAAAATGGTTGCCGCCATCGGAGGCCGATTTTTTCACCGGCGTGAGCAAATCGAAGAAATCATCCAGACGACGTTTTATCAGGTCTATTTGGCATTGGGGCAGTATCAAGGCGGCCACGAACGTTCGTTTGCAGCTTGGATCAAGCGCATTGCGGTGAACACCTGCCTGGATGAATTGCGGCGCGCACAACGACGCAATGAAAACCTGGTCAGTGAACTCAGTGCAGAAGAAGAGGCTTATTTATTAGAGCGCGTGCAAGCAGAGTGGGGAAAGCCAAACATCGAAGGTCGCACCATTTCGCGCGATTTGGCTAATAAGTTGTTAGCACGCCTCGCCCCGGAAGATCGCTTAGCATTGACGTTATTGTATGAGGCTGAATGGTCCGTGGCTGAGATTAGTCAATTGCTAGGATGGTCAATCCCCAAGGTAAAAGGACGTGCTCATCGCGCACGCCAAACGCTTCAGCGAGTGCTGAAACGTTTTTGAGAGCAGGTGATTTATGAATCGAAAGACTCACCCATCAGAAGAAAGCTTCGAGGAGTTTTGCCGCGAGGTTGTACAAACAGTCCAAGCTCGTGACGAAGAAATCCACGCGGCGGCGAATGCCCCCTTTTTGTATCAACGATTGCGCGCACAAATCGCAGCCGAACAAAAACCTATTCTGGCTACCAGGCCGCCCGGAATCGGATTCCTGGCGGCGCTTGGTGCGTTGCAATACCGATGGCGTTGGACAGTAGTGGCCGCAACCGCTGGACTGGCAATTCTGGCTTTCGCCGGATGGCGAGGATGGCGTGAGGGGCAAAATGCGCTCACCATAGCGCAGCAACAAATCGCGTCCACACCAACGGCAACGCCTGCACAAATTACAGTACCGCTGAAACAGCAACCTGTTGTTCCAAACGAATCCAAACAAGTTGCCGCTGCGGTTCCAAAAGAAACTCCGTCCGCCAGGGTTATACCGCACAAGTTATCCCGTGAGTCGCAGCAGTTTGCGGCGGCAACCGTTGCTGAAGAATCCGAAATTGCGACGGAGTTTATGCCGCTCACTTATAGCGGCGATCAAGATGATGATCGAGGGCAAATTGTTCGGATGGAAATTCCCCTTTCGGCCCTCATTGCCTTGGGCATCCCAATGGCTAAAGAGTTAACCAGTGAGCGCGTCAAAGCCGATGTCAAGGTGGGTGATGATGGCGTGGCGCTCGCCATCCGCCTTGTCAGTAATAACAACGAATAACCAAAATCTCACCAAACATAACAGGAAGTATTATGACGATATTACAAAATCACCGCTACAGTTTACGGCTTATTGTGAGCCTGTTTTTCCTATGTGGCATCAGCGTGCTCGTCTATGCCCAAGGCCCAAGACCGCGCCGACCGGGGCCGCCCCCGGATCAACAGGGATTTGCTCCGCCAGAAAGAAGAGGACCAGAGCGCGAACGCCCCGCGCCGTTCCCAGGCAATCAAGCGTTTCGTTTTCTGTCGGCAGAAATGCGTGGTGGGAAAACCGTGAAGAGCGCGCCATTTTCGGCAATTGCTGAAACATCGTTTGTCCAACCGCTATTGGGCGGCGGGCAAACAACACGCAAAAATACAGCCAAGCTCTACCGGGACAGTGAGGGCCGCACACGCCGTGAACAAACGCTCAATATGGTCGGCCCTTTCGCCACTGCTGGCGACTCGCCAGAAATGATTTTCATCAATGATCCGGTCGCAGGCGCGAATTACATGCTTGATCCGCGTAATCGAACAGCGCGGAAAATGCCCGTGAGACAGGCTTCATCTTCCGATGAACGCAAACCACCATCCTTTTCCGAACCAGGGTCTGAGGCAGGGCGACGGCCTTCCCCTCCTGAAGGGCGCAAACCGTCTTCTGAATCAAATGGTGGAGCCAAAACCGAATCGCTCGGCAAACAAATGATCGAAGGCATCGAAGCTGAAGGAATCCGCACCACATTCACGATTGCACCGGAAAGATCAGGCTATGATCAACCATTGGAAATCGTCTCCGAACGTTGGTATTCGCCAGTGTTACAGGAAGTCATTCTCAGTAAACACCGTGACCCGCGTTATGGCGAAACAATTTATCGGCTCACCAACATCAACCGCAGCGCTCCGGCAGCGGCGCTTTTTCAACCACCTGCTGATTATACCGTCACCGAGACGCGTCCCTTCGGCGGGCAAAGCTCCAAATCCCCGATGAAACGTCCAGGGGAGAAGGAAGACGAATAACCACAACCTCAACTTGAAAGATTTAGCAGTATGAAAAAAATCTTTTCCGTTATGAATTACCTGGCGCTGCTCTTATGCCTGAGCATAGCGGCATCAGGGCAATCGCAATCCTCCGGCAATGGTATCCTTGCCGAAGGAACCGCAGCCAAACTTTCTCTCCAAAACTCGCTCAGCTCCAAGCTCAGTGAGGTGGGCGATCAAGTCACTGCGACTTTATACGAATCGGTACGCGATACCGATGGGCGGATCATCATTCCACGCGGCACGGAATTTTTCGGGCGTGTCACACAGGTACAAGCCGCCAAGCGCCCGCAAAAACAGGCGACGATGACTATTGTTTTTGACACCATGCGCATGGCTTATGGCCTCGAAAAAGTCTCAGTGGTAATCACCGCCATTGACGACTTTGCCAACGACGAAAAACTAAAATCCAAGGACGGCGAAGGCAAAGTTGGCGCGGGGCGCTCCGGCGGACGAACTGCTCGTAATGCTGGAACGGGTGCGGGCATCGGTGGGCTGGGCGGTATCTTAGTGGGGGCTGCGGGTGGCGGCCTTGGCGGTGTTCTTGCATCCACAGGCGCAGGCGCAATTGGCGGTGTTTTGATGACCAAAGGCAATGACATCAAGCTCCAACCCGGCACGATTTTGCGCATCCGTTTTGAGCGTGAAATGAGGGTCCCGATCTTTGAAGGCGAGCGCACCAACGCACGCTGAAACCAGACAGCGTGTGCGCCCAATCAGTTTCCGCTGATCCTGATCGGGTCGGCGGTGAGTCCGAGTGGCAAGAAGCCATCATTGTGGTCGGCCTGGGGAGGCAATGGATCGCAAAAGAAGTCGCTTCCGGCCACTCGGCCCCTTTGACTGCAAAAAACAAACGAATCCCCCTCAAAGAAAAAGCCGGAAGGAAAGACCCCATGAACGCAAACTTCGATGTCAACCCGCTATCAACAACAAAAAGATTGCGACGAATCTTGCAAGAGCCGATCACGTTTATCATACTGGTGTGGTCACTAATGCTGACCTTGGTAGGTCTGTGTTTCGCATTTACCGACTAAATTTGGAGGATTCATTTTGTACAAAGTATTTTGCCCCTCAACCGCGAAGCACGCGGTTTTTCTGTTTTCATTTGTCACGTATTTACTTCTCAGCAGTTCGCTGAACATCTACGCACAACAAACCCCGCTGCCCGGACAATGGCAGGCAACGACACTTACGACCGATGCCAAAGTCCGGGCGCTGGTCGTTAATGGAACAACGTTATTTGCCGGAGCCAACTCTGGTGTTTGGAGCACAGCCGACAATGGCACCACGTGGACCCAGGTCAACTCTGGCTTATCAACCACCGATGTCCGCGCGCTGGTGTTAAGCGGCACGACTCTTTACGCGGGGACCAATGGCGGGGGTGTTTTTCGTTCTGCGGATAATGGAGCCACGTGGACAGCAACCAATACCGGGTTGACCAATCTGATTGTGCTCTCACTGGCGGGAAACGGAACGGATGTGTATGCCGGAACCTACGGCGGCGGCGTCTTTCGCCTCAGCGGTACGACCTGGACCGCCGTCAACACGGGGCTGTCAGAAACAGCACAAGTATATTCCCTGCTCATTAATGGCAACGATGTGTATGCGGGTGGGCAATTGGTTGTTAATGATACGCGCCATATTTATCGCTCTACCGACCGAGGAGCAAAGTGGACGGCGACAGGTGGGACCGATGCCAGCGTCAGCGTCAATCCGCCCGCACAGGTTTATGCGATGGCCGTGAATGGCACTAATTTATTTGCAGCAACTTATGATGGACTCTATCGCTCAACCGACAGCGGCACGACCTGGCGATTGCTGGACCAATTGCCGCTGCGCGCTCTGAATCTGCTCCTTGTTTCCGGGGCCTTGTATGTCTCCGGGGTCACATTGGATGGCGCGTTGTATGGCGTAAGCGTCTCGTCAGACAACGGCACGACTTGGCGCGCCTCAAGTTATGGACTGGCAGGAGCAAACGCACTGGCCGCGAGTAGTACAAATTTGTTTGCGGCTGCGACGGCCACTGGCGGAGTCTTTCTCAGCAGCACTCAGATGGTCACAAACACTACTGTTTCCGGGGCTGATTATCGCACTATCAATGCACACGCATCTGAATCCATTGCTACGATCTTCGGCACTGGCCTGGCAACAATGCAAGCGGCGGCTCCTTCCACTCCTCTTCCAACAACGTTAGGCGGGACCACTCTCACGGTCAAAGATAGCCAGGGGACGGAACGATTGGCCCCATTATTTTTTGTAGATAAAACGCAGGTCAATTACCAAGTACCGCAGGGAACAGCAACCGGCTGGGCTTACCTGACAGTCCGCAGCGGCGATGGAACAACCTCTTACGCCACAGCAAACATTGTTTCGTCAGCCTTTAGCTTGTTCACCGCCGATGCTACCGGGACAGGCGTGCCAGCCGCTTATTTACAGCGGGTAAAAGCGAATGGTTCGCAAACAATTGAACCTGTCGGACAATATGACACCGTCACCAAAACCTGGAACCCATTACCCATTGATCTTGGCCCTGAAGGCGAGGCCGTGTACTTAGTGTTGTTTGGAACTGGTATTCGAGGCTTTGATACAACCACACAGGGACCTGTCGTCGGTTATTTCAAAGTAAATGCAACAACCTTTATCCCGATGATCGCCGAGTATGCAGGAAAACAGGGCGATTTCGTGGGCGTTGACCAAGTGAATATCCTTCTGCCACGAAGCCTGGCGGGACGAGGAGAAATCAGTTTATACATCACTGGAAGTAATAATAGTTACAGCAATACCGTAAAAATTCGCGTGCTGTAATCTAAAAAGGCAAGGGCGCGGCTTTACCTACCGAAGTCGCCCCTTTGCAAATCCGCCCTTCCTGACTCATTGAGACAATCGCGGATAAATTGCACATCCCAAGGCCAGTCAAATTTGTGTTTTATAATGTAACTCGTCTATCAGACATCACGTCTGTCTTATTGGTAGCTGAACAAATTATTCTCAATTCGAACATCTGCAACTCGTCGGCAACTCTCAATGTCAGCGAGGTTTGTTAATAGGGGATTATATGGTTCATGTTTTGGCCTTTTTTTATGGCGGCCCGGATACTGTTTTACCTGTCGCATCAGCCTTAGCAGCTATTGGCGGGCTGCTTCTGATATTATGGAAACAAGTAAGAATGATTACACTTCGATTTTTTCACCTCTTTCGCAAACGCTCACCAAACGCCACCTCGCACCATTCTTCTAACTAAATTGCT
>JAEUQN010000208.1 GCA_016789725.1 Blastocatellia bacterium
CTGCCGGCGGCCAGACCAGGGGCTGTCGCGATGCGCCATTGAGACTTCGCTGTGAAAGCGGGCGAGCATGGCTTTGTCCTGCGACAGCTTCTCGGTCAGAAACTTCAACGCAACGGGCTGGCCGAGCTTCAAGTCGTCGGCGCGATAGACTTCGCCCATTCCGCCTTTGCCCAGTTGACCGAGAATCCGATAGCGTTTATTCAAAGTGGTGCCGGGCGTGAAGCGCGCCTTCTCATCATTGGGCAAGAGGCCCGCCGCCTCGTGAACTGCGCCTTGAATCAGGCCGCCCGCCGCACCTTGATACACCAGCAATGATTCGACTTCGTGGCGCAAGACTTCATCATCGCCGCAGGCTTCGGCTAAGAAGGCGGCGCGCTTAGATGGTTCCAACTCCAACGCGGATTGAAACAGCTTCTCAATGCGCTGCCATTGGTCGGGCGCGAGCGGCGCATCAGGCAGTTTTCGCGTCACAGACAACAAGGCCTCTGCGCCCAGCCGTAGCGCGAAATCATCAGCGCACGATTGTTGCAGAATTGCCGTGCGCGCTTCGGCGTCTTCAATCAAAGCGGAGTTGACGAGGTGCTTGATCTGCTGCCAGCGTTCAGGTGTCATGGTTTTAGTCCTCAGTTGCCAGTTGTCAGCAGAAAACCGAAGGCTACCGACTGCCGACTACTGACTACCGTCTACCCTTTTTGCATTTGCCGTCCCAGCCAGGCTTCCGCCATCCGCAAATCGCGGCCAATCGTCGCGGCGGACAGCCCCGTGACTTCGACGATTTCATCAATGCTCAAACCGCCAAAGTAGCGCAATTCGATGATGCGGCTTTTGCGTTCGTCGAATTGCGCCAGCGCTTCAAGTGCATCGTCGAGAGCCAGGATATTGGGCGCGGGTTTGTTGACTACAGCTTTGGCTTCGTCGAGTGGCAAAGGGGGATTCGCCGCCGGGTTGCGTTTGGCGGCAGCGTGGGCGCGCGCGTGGTCCACCAAAATACGGCGCATTAGGCGCGCCGCTACAGCAATGAAATGGGCGCGGTTCTGCCAATCAATTTGCTGCTGCCCGATCAGACGCACGTAGGCTTCGTGAACCAGCGCGGTGGCCTGCAACGTGTGTTCCGCGCGTTCGTGGCGTAGATAATGCCCCGCCAATCGGCGCAACTCGTCATAGACCAGTGCGGTCAATTGCTCCAACGCTTGTTTGTCGCCACCGCGCCAGCGGAGCAACAGTTGGGTGACATCGGGCGATGAGTCCATTTGTTTTTCCTGCGTTGCCGGAGAGCTTAGCCATTGTTGACGAACCGCGTCAATCCATTGACTGACGCGCGAGGGGTGGAAACGATTTGAAAACGACATCGTAGAAAGAATGCACAACTCCTTTTTGCAAGTTCTCCCTAGAAAGCGGAATCGCGCAGGCAAATCGCTCACGGCTGAAAAAAAATATTTTGGATTTTTGGCGGAAGGAATTGAAGAAGCGTGAAGAACGCGAAGCGCCTGGGAGCGTAAGCGTTCCGCTTGCGCTCCCACGTGCTACGCGCACTCAAAGTTTAACCGAACAATTCGCACTCTACGATTTCACACAAAATATGGCCGATCAGAATGTGGGATTCCTGAATGCGTGCGGTGTCGCGCGACGGAACGCAGATGCAATGATCGGCGGTGGCTTTGGTCTTGCCGCCCGATTCGCCCGTCAGTCCAATCGTGATCATCCCCAGCGTTTTCGCCGTTTCCAATCCGTGCAGCACGTTGGGCGAATTGCCGCTCGTGGAAATGCCAATGACGATGTCGCCCGGTTTGCCGAAGGCTTCGAGTTGGCGCGAAAACACGATGGCGTATTCGTAATCATTGCCGAGCGCGGTCAGCGCTGAGGTATTGGTCGTCAACGCCACCGCAGGCAACGCACGGCGTTCTTTGGTGAAGCGTCCGACCAATTCGGCAGCAATGTGTTGTGCATCGCCTGCACTGCCGCCATTGCCGAAGAGATACAGTGTTTTGCCATTGCGCATCGCTTCGACCAATGCCCATCCAACGTTGGCGATGGTTTCGGACTGGGTTTCCAGCAAGGCGCGTTTGACGGCGATGCTTTCTTCGGTGCGTGCTTGAATGATTGGCAAATACTTAGTCATTAGCCACCCTCCACGTCTGCAAGCCAAATGGCTCGAAGGCGAATTCCGTGATCGTACAGCCCATTTCCTTGAGCCGTTCTGCTACCTTATGTTTTTTATCAAAGCGACAGTACAGTAGCATAAACCCGCCACCGCCTGCGCCTGTGATCTTGCCGCCGAGTGCGCCGGTTTTGCGGGCTTCATCGTACATTTCGTCCAGAATGGGAGCGGAAATTTTATGGGACATCCGCTTTTTTTGTTCCCATTCGTGATGCAACAGATCGCCGAAATCATCCAACCTGCGCCGCAACAACGCATTCTTCATTTCGATGGTCATGGCTTTCAATTGTCGCAATGCGTCGAGGCTGTCTTTCTCGCCGCTCTCATAACGCTTGACCTGATCTTCGATGATGTTCGATGACAGGCGCGACGAACCCGTGTAGCACAATAGCAAGTTGTATTGCAGCTCATTCACGACATCGGGACGAATCTTGAGCGGATTGACGATGACGTGATCAGGCAGAAATTCAATGTAATTGAAGCCGCCGAAAGCCGCTGCGTACTGATCCTGCAACCCACCTTTGATTGCCAGGTCTTCGCGTTCGATCACGTAGGCCAATTCCGCGACATCATAATCGGTGAGCGGCAGCCCCTTGAATTCTTTCAGCAATCCGACGAGTGCGACCATCATGGCAGACGAAGAGCCTAAACCGGAACCGGGCGGGGCATCACTGTGAATAAACACGTCATAGCCAAGGTCGCCGCGCCCATCCATTTTGACAATCGCGGCTTTCACCAAATCCAGTTTGCCGTCAAAGGTCATCAAATCTTCCGGGTTGTAATTTACTGACAAGCCGTAATCCAGCGATTCGATGTTGATGGCCTGATCGTCGCGCGTGCGTAGTGTGCCGTAGGCGTAGCGGTTGATCGTCGCGCTCAAAACGCAACCGCCTTCCTGTTGCGGAAAGGGCGGAACGTCGGTGCCGCCGCCAGCGAAACTAATTCGTAAAGGTGCTTTCGTTCTGACTAGCATAGTGTTTTTGAGCCGCGAATTAGCACGAAGAAATCATTAGGCGTTATGATTCGAGCCAATCTGTCTTGAAAAAGACAATTCGTGTAAATCCGCGTTCATTCGCGGATGGTTTTTCTTCCCGACCTCTTCCACCAATCCGGCAAAGCGATCCATCAGCGGTTTCCAACTACATTCGCGCACGACAAAATCGCGGGCGGCTGTTTCCAATCGCGTGCACAACACGTCATCGCGCAGAAGCTGCAACACCGCATCCACAAATTCTTGTTCGTGGCGCGCCATCAGCAAATGATCCGGCGAAGTTGCGCCGACGCCAGTAATCACGTCGGGCGTGGCAATCACCGCCCGACCGGAAGCCATTGCTTCGAGGGCCTTGTTTTGCACGCCGCGCGCGATGCGCAGCGGAATCACGCATACTTTGGCCGCTGCCAGATACGGTCGCACATCATCCACAAAGCCCGTTACGATGATGCCGGGCAGGTCATTTAAGGCGATGACTTGTGGCGTTGGCTTGCTGCCGACAATCAAAAACTGCGCGTTTGGAACTTGCGCGCGAATCGCGGGAAAGATGGAGTTTGCAAACCAGACACAAGCTTCGGCATTTGGGTAATAATCCATCGCGCCGGTGAACACGATGCGCGGCGCATTTTCGTCGGTGAAAAATAGACGTTCATTTTCCGGCACGCGTGTGGGCGCGAAGGCGGGAAAAATTCCTGGTTGGAACTTCTCCAGATCAACGCCATTTGTAATCGGGATTAGCTTTTTCCGCTCGTCTGCCGTAAGCTCTGCCAGAACGTTGATTTCCCTTTGCGTGTGTAATGAACTATAGCCGAAGTTGCGAACGATCCAATACTCGTAGCTTCGCAATCGTTGGCCTTCGATGTTGTAAATCCAGGACATCGGAGGCCTTTTCTCTTTGGCGTAATCCAACCACTTTTCAGAATCTACATCGGCCATGTCCACCACCGTATGCGGGATGAATTCGGGCGGCACGTATTGGCTCATAGTAGACGAATAAACGACCATTGCTTCGATGCCCTGTGTGGCGACAAGGCGTTTGACTTCGCGGTGCATGGCCGCAGAGTTAAAATATGCAACCGAAGGCGGAGTGTTGGTTGGCAAGCTGAATAATGCCTTGATCTTACCCGCCAAACGATTTAGCGGGATCAGCGTCGCCGAAGCACAATATTCTTCGAGCTTCGCTTTGGTTGCCATTTCTTCATCCCCTTCGGCAAAGGCTAGAAGATGGACTTCGTGTCCGCGCGCGACTAAGGACGTCAACACATTGAAAGGACGAATTTGATTCCCTTTGTGAGGCGGATAGGGTGTCCGGTGCGAAAACATGAGGATCTTCATTACAGCTCAATAGTGATTTCGGTAGATCGTTATTTTGTAAAACGCAACTGATCTGACCAGCAGGAAAGGGTTATTTCGGGGGGGCGTGTAGGGACGCGCGAAACTCTAGCCGAAGTTCACTTTCGTGTACAGTGAAAATCCACCTAACCCAACCCAACTCCTTGTAAGACTCGGCGTGCGTTTTCTGTCCAGAAGTATTTGCCTTGCTGGATCGTTTCAATTGCGCCCTGGCTAATTTTTTGTTGCAAGGCGGGATTAATTGCTAATTCTGTGACGGCGCGGGCAAATCCGTTAGGATCGTCCTTCGGAATAAACATGCCGTTTTGTCCGGCCACAATCACTTCATGCAAATTCGGCTGATCGGGTACAAGGACGGCCTTGCCCATCGCCATATACTCAAACAATTTCATGGGGGAAGCGTACACGGGAATGCTCGGTAGCACAGCAATATCCATGGCCGCGATGTGTCCGGGGATTTCGTGATGATCCAGTCCGCCGGAAAAATGTACGGCATCCGCCACGCCCAGCGTTTTCGCTTGTTCCCGCAAGCCCGAAATCGCCGGACCATCCCCGCAAATCAGGACGGCAAACCGATCACGATCTGGCAGTTTGGCGTAAGCATCCACCAATAAATCCAACCGGTGCCATTGCCGCGCCCAACCCACAAATCCAATCACACAACGGTCGGCCAGGTCATAGCGTTCGCGGATGGGGCGAGCATCAACATTGGGGTGAAACAGATGCGGGTCAATGCCGTTATGAATGACCTGGAACTTGCTGGTATCAAAGCCTTGCTGCTCATAATGTTTGCGTAGCACATCGGTTACGACGACTACGCGGGTGGCTTTGGTCAGCACCAATCGTTCACATCGCTGGGCGACGCTACGACCAATCAAGCCGCTTTCCTTCGACATTTCATCTACGAGCGGCGAATTCACTTCCAGCACAAACGGAATCTGATGCTTACCGGCAGCCAACGCGCCTGCCGTCAAATTCAAGCAGTAGCGTTCATAAATCAGCGATGGTTGATACTCTTTAATGGCCTTTTGCAAATTGTGCATGCCATAGACATTGTAGCCCAGGGATAATCCTTCATAGATCAAGCTACCCAACGGGCCTCGTCCTTCGGAATGTTTCTGATGCCCGTTGGAGGGCTGGGATTTGCCGCTTTGGACGCGTCCCAGACTGACCTCATGAACCTCATGCCCAAGCTCTGACCAGGCATCCTGCAAGGACTGGATATGAATTCCTTGTGCGTCTTCACCGCGTGTTCTGTGGTGGTAAATGATTTTCATTCAGGTTTGTTTTTGATTGCCAATCGCAGCACACGTTCTACTTCTTTCGCCACGGTTGCCCAACTGCGTTGTTGTCCTCTTTGGGCGATTTGCTCACGATCCCATTGGAATTCAAGTGCGTGGAGGATTGCAAGTTTTAGGGCTTGCGCATCTTCGATGGGGAAGAGCAATCCGTTCGTTTCTTCTTCAATCACCAGGGCATTGCGCCCCGCCCGGCTCGCTATTACTGGCGTCCCGCAAGCCAGCGCTTCCAGCACAACATTTGGCGAGCCTTCGCGGCTACTGGCTAATATCTTAGCGTTTGCCGCATTGTACCAGGTACAAATTTCTTCAGGAGGGAGTTGACCCGCGAAATGCACTATATCATCGAACCCCGCAGAACGGGAAATTGAAGCGAGATGTTCGCGGTCTTCACCTTGCCCGATGAGCGCCAGTCTGATTCGACGCTGACGCAGGGCCTCAAGTCCAATTTTTTTTAGAGCCTCAAGAATTAACCATTGCCCTTTGTTGCGATCCAATCGCCCCACCGAAACCAGCCACCGTTCCTCCAGCGATAACCCAAGCCGTTTTCGTGCGTCGGCTTGAAGCGTTGGGTAAAACGCCTCGATCTCAATGCCGTTGGGAATGACGTGAATTTTTTCAGGGGCCGCGCCCAATTCGATGAAGTTGTCGCGCAACTCTTCTGAAACCGCGATGAGTTGTGTTGCCGAACGCATGACTTCAGAAAGAAGAGGGCGAATCTGCGGGAAATGTTTGTTGCGCGTGATGTCAGAGCCGCGCGCGGTGATAACCACCGGGCGCTGCAATTTTTGCCCCAACTTGATTGCCGCATAGCCATCGGGATAGACAAAGTGCGCGTCTATGACATCGAAAGAGAATCCGTTTCGCAATAATCGTGTCATGGTGGCCTGACTTCCCTGAGCCATCCATTGCCCATACTTCGCCATCCCAATTTTGGGCGGATTGAAATAACGCGGATGATACACGCGGACGGTATTTTGTTCTTCAATGGAGGGCACTTGCTTTAGTTGGTTCCATTCACCGATGCCGGGGAGAAATGGGGGATAATACGGGATCGGGGCGATAACTTCGATTTGATGCCCGCACTCTTTCGCCAGTGCGATTACGCGCCGCGCTACAAAAATGCCGTGCAGCGGCATCTGTGCGTTGGGATAGAGTTTGGTAAAGGTCAGAATCTTCATTCAAATCAAAAGGTAATATCAAAACTGACTTTTGCCCTTTGCCTTTTGATATTTGCCTTTTGCCTTTTCAGAGAAACTTTTGTTGCCACAATCGAAACATCAAAATGGTCCAAAGCGGTGTGCCAAAATCGCGCGTGCCGCTTTGGTGACGCTCCCATAAATTTTTGACTGATGCCTGATTCAGCAAATCGTCTTTCGCCTCAAAGAGCAGGCTCTGTGCTAACTCGCGTAAATCACCGCGCAACCACTCCGCCAGCGGAATCGAAAAGCCCATCTTCGGGCGCGTCAGCACTTCTTCCGGGACGATTTTGCGAATCGCCTGTTTGAAAATATGTTTGCCCGTCCCGTTGCGCAGTTTCAAATCCGAAGGAATGCGCGCGGCCAATTCCATAAACTTGTGGTCCAGAATCGGGCAGCGAACTTCAAGCGACACGGCCATGCTCGCGCGATCCACCTTCGTCAAAATGTCGTCTACCAGATACGTTTTCATATCCACGTACTGTGCGCGTGAGAGTGGATCATCGGTTTGCGCCCGGTCGTAGTAATAACGAAACAGATCGAACGGATTGTAGCCGTTCAGCTTCGTTGTTACATCCGCGCTCAATAATCCATCGCGTTCGCGCGCGACTGCGCCGTACACCGATTGGAAATAGGCTTCGGCGGGGTCGAGCGATAAATTACGAAGAGTGGCTTTCGCCCGCAGCGGTCGTGGCAACCAATCCAACTGGGGATAGACCGCCGCCATCGCTCCGAAGGCGGGCTTGCGCAATGAGGCGGGCAAGACGTTCCGCACGCGATTTTCGGCAACATCGAATTTGTAGCGCCGATAGCCCGCAAAATTTTCATCCCCGCCATCGCCCGACAGCGCGACGGTCACGAATTCCCGTGCAACCTGCGAAACATAATAGGTTGGCACGGCGGACGAATCTGCGAATGGTTCGTCGTAGTGATAGGCGAGCTTTTCAACCACTGAAACCGCGTCAGGGCTGACGATCCGTTCGTGATGATCAGCGTTGACGGATTCCGCAAATTTCTTGGCCGCAGCGGCTTCGCTGAATTCTTCTGATGTGAAACCTATCGAAGCCGTCACCACGGGCCGGTTCGTGATCTTCGTCATCATTGCGACCACTGAAGACGAGTCCACGCCGCCCGACAAAAACGCACCGAGCGGAACCTCACTCATCAGGCGAATGCCCACCGCCTCGCGCAAGGCATCGAGCAATTGTTCCTGCCATTCTTCTTCGCTGCGAATTTCGGTTTGACTGAAATCAATGTCCCAATATTCCTGTTCGCGCACACCGCTGGGCGTTACCATCAGGTAATGTGCGGGGCGTAGTTTGCGGACGTGTTTGAAGATGGATTTGGGGGCCGGGATTGCCAGGAAGGAGAAGTAATCCGCCAAGGCTTGCGGATCAATTTCGCGTGGGATGGCCGAATCCTGAATGATGCTTTTGACTTCAGAGCCGAACCAGAACCGGCCTTGAAAATCGGCGTAGTACAACGGCTTTTTGCCGAGCCGGTCTCGTGCCAGCAACATCGTTTGATTCCGTCCGTCCCAAATCGCAAACGCGAACATGCCGCGCAACATGGCGACACACGCTTCGCCAAATTCTTCGTAGAGATGAACGATGGTTTCAGTGTCAGAGCGGGTTTTCAACTGGTGGCCCCGCGCCTCGACGAGCCTGGCTAATTCAAGATAGTTGTAAATCTCGCCGTTGAAGACAATCGCTACCGTGCCGTCTTCATTAAAAATGGGTTGATGACCGCCGGATACGTCAATAATGGAGAGGCGGCGATGCCCTAAGCCAACGCGCCCTTGAATCCAAAAACCGTCATCATCCGGGCCGCGATGCGCAATGGCATCGGTCATTTGTTTGAGGAGAACCGAATCAACGGGTTGGGCCTTGGCGTAGTTATAAACTCCTGCAATTCCACACATCCAGATTTACTCACCTTCTCACTTGCTTGAGGGCTTGGTCACTAAATAAGGCAACGGGTTCTGCCCGGAGTCAGGAGGCAAGAGTTGTGAGGCTGGCATCGCTGACTCGGCGAAGATGCTACCATTTGCTTCTCGTTTAGTCACGACCCAGGCAATCAATTCCGGGCATAGAATCAACCCGGCGGCGATTAGTTTCAGCTTCAGACTTGGACGATTCGCCATGACATCTGTGATGTCTCGAATGGCACCTAGAAAATCGCGCGCGCGGATTTTTTGTTTCGAGGCCACCAATCCTATTTCTGCCTCAATTCGATTAATTGTTTGCAGAATCAACAGGCTTTGTTCCGGCGTCGTGTGTGCGGCCCCCAGTGCTTTGCACAATGCCCGCAGCACATTCTGAAAATATCGTGTCGAACTGCTGGACAATGAGTCGGACCGTTTGCGATAGCGCGCCAACGGCTCGCGCAGGAAATCAAACCGATAGCCTTGTTGCAACATTCGCAGCCACAAGTCGAAGTCTTCTGACCCTCGCAAGTTTTCATCAAAAAGGCCAACCGTTTCTAAAATATCGCGTTTGAAAACGGCAGAAATGAAGACGTTACACTTTCGAGCCAGAAATTTTTCCAGCGTGACCGGCGCGCTCGAAGGACATTCATCCTGGAAAAGGTGTCCTTCCCATTGCGATGTTCCGAACAGAATTGCGTTGGGATAAAGCACATCAATTTCCGGCGCTACTTTCAGGTGCCCCAACATCGTTTCCAAATAATGCGGCAGCCACTGGTCGTCACTGTCGAGCAGTGCCAGATAGCGTCCCACCGCGCAACGAATGGCGGTGTTGCGCGCGGCTCCCGGCCCGGCGTTTTCCTGCCTGATGTAACGAACACGGTCGGAATAGCGCGTGACAACTTGTTCCGTCTCGTCGGTTGAGCCGTCATTGACCACAATGATTTCGTAGCTTTGATACGTTTGCGCAAACACCGATTCCAGCGTTTTGGCAAGATAAGGGGCCGCGTTGTAGGCGCAGATAATGACACTGATTTCCGGCGTAGTTTCCTGAGCTTGCGCTTTCATGACTGCTCTCACTTGTTCTGTAAGTTTAGCGGGGCAGTGCATTGCTCAGGAAACACAAAAATTGTCGCAAACCCCTTGTGTCTCGCGTGCTTTTTTATAATGTATTTATGCTATGGAAATCGGTGGCCTCTATCTTGAAGGCACTTTCCCCATTAAGCCCACCCGCCATTAGTGGGGAAAAGCAGGGCGGGAGAACCCTGCCTGAAATGCTGCCTTTGATGAAAGGGAAGCTATGTCACCTGACTGCGGACATCCGCCATTGTTTCTTCGGGCTGGCCGCGCCACAGTTTGATTTTAGAACGAAGGCTGCGCAATAGATCCGCCACACCTGAAAGCTCCGCTTCAAATTCCAGTTGCGAAATATTTTCGCTGTCAATAAAGCGGCGCAGGGAGAAGCGCGAGGTCCCCGGCAAATTCGGCCCTACTTCGCAAGTCGCGGCGCTTTGTACGCCAATGGCTTTTAGCCACTCAAAAGCGGCCTCGGACCACAAGCCGCTCGGATAGGCCAGATGCACCATCGGGCGATCAACGACCTCTGCCAGTGCGGTTCGGTTGTCTATGATTTCGCGTCGTGCGCGCTCTTCTTTGAGCGGGAATTGATGGCGATGTGTGTGTAATTGAATGTCCACTCCGGCGTCATGCATTTCGCGGATTTGCTCCGGGGTCATCAGGTGCAAAAATCGCCGCCGCACGATTTGGTCATAATCTACGCTGAGGTATTGGCCCAGCCTCCGCGCCAGCTCAACCCGCTGCTCTTCATCCAATCGTGTTTCTGCAAATCGAAAAATCTCCCAGGCCAAATCGTCCCGTTCTTTTTCAGTGCGACAGACGTATTCTCCCGATAAATGTTGATCCACTTCGGATAAATCGAATTGTGTCCTCGTTGTCTTCCAGAGCATATATTGTACGACCAGACGGAAGACCGGGTTTTGCTTGGCAACGTAATAGGAGGTGACGTAAACGGTGGCGGGATACAGTTGTTCGCGCAACAATCCAAAAGCTGTTTGATAAAAGCTATAAAAGCCTTCGTCAAAAGTGATCACGACCGCGCGACGCGGCAATCGCTTTTTCTCCAGCAGTTCCAAGGCCTGGCTTAAATCCAGAACATTATATTTCTTCCGGGCCAGCCAATTCAGCCGTCGCGCAAAAGTTTCCGTGTTGGCGTAAATCTTGCGACGAAACTTGCTTTCATCCGTGCCTGAAGAAGCGATGCCGTGATAACAGAGAATGCGTAGCCCTTGTAATCGGGTATTGCGAATAATGGCAAATAATCCTAGTGATTTGCCCAAAAACAAAACAAAATCTTTGATGGTCATTGCCGGCTAACCCTGCCTTTTGGTGTAGTGAGGATGTTTCTATTACTTGCTCACTTGCTTTTTCGGTAGCGAGGTTATTGACCATTTATGTAATGCGTTACTTCTGTTCGTTAGTTTTCCAATTCGTAGTTTTCCAAAATCGTTTTTGTCGAAATAAACTGCATTGATAGGTAAAACCTACTTTTTCAATGACGTGTCGTGAGGGCCGATTGTCGGCCAACACCATAATGTAAATCTGCTTGATGCCAGGAACCGCTGCTGCATCGTGCAGAATCTGGTAGAGCGACTGCTGATAAAGCCCTCTGCCGCGTGCCTGTGGATGCGTAAAAAAATCATACAAGACCGCGTTTTCAGGCTCGTCGTAAATGAATTCCTGTCCTACTTCTGAAAGCCTGGCTTTTTGCTGCCGCAGCCCCAGCCACCCGTAGTGAATCAAACAATCATTTTCGACAAACGTGTAGCAATGTTGACCCGCTTCAAGCTGATGTAGCGCCCGCGCCAAAAAGTCCTGGCGGGTTTGATATTCGGTCATCGGCTCAAACGCGATCAAGGCGTCGAGCTTATCCACGGCCATCATCTGCGGATGCGGAAGGCGTCTCACATCTTCAGGCGCGTACACATAAACTCGAAACTCCGTCCGATCCCAGAGTTTTTTCAGAAGCTTCTGCGGGAGGCTGGAAAGCTTCGTGCGCCGCAGCTTTCCAATCAAAGAACGAACTTGGTGCGGGGACATTCCAATCGTTTGAAATCCACGTTTGGCAAGTGCTTCAAATCGCTGCTGCGCTTGTTGTTTTTTTAATTGACGAGTACCGCTCTCAAAAGTAACGCGCAGAGTATGCACCTGATCGTGGCTAGTTGCAAATCGCTCTTTCCAATCATCGCCGCCCGGCGTTAGATCAAAGGTCGAAATGCTTTGCTGCGCTAATAATCCCCCCAACATTAAGAGGTGAATTTTTCCGGGCGAATGCGCTGCTAAAAACGGTGAATGCGCAAAAAGCCAAAGCACCACGTGATGCGCCCCCCGAATGCCGAAGTGCAGGGCTGCCACCTTTCCTCCAACCGTCAACGATGTAATATGAACCAGGTCGGGATGTCGAAGCAAAGCCAGATGAAAGGCCTTTTTCAGCGGGTCAAGGCGGAAAGGCAAAACGTCATGCACTGCACCTTGCCGCAGATCTGTATATGCGGTGACGTCATCAAAAATTGCCTCCAAAGCAGCCGCGTCTGTAATTTGCTCAAACCGAATTGTGCCTTGTTGC
>JAEUQN010000209.1 GCA_016789725.1 Blastocatellia bacterium
GGGCGTCGAATTTCGCTCCAAAGGCGATCCTGTCCTGTTTGTCTCAAACCCTGACGGCGTGTCGAGCGACTTGCGGCGGCAAACCTTGGACGCCATTCGGGATTTGAATCAAACACATCAGCAAAAAGTGCTTGATCCTGAAATCAACACACGCATCGCCGCCTACGAACTGGCGTATCGAATGCAAACGAGTGTGCCGGAATTAACTGACATTTCTAAAGAATCGCCCAAGACACACGAGGCTTATGGGACACAACCGGGGCAAACAAGTTTTGCCAACAATTGCTTGCTGGCCCGCCGATTGGTCGAACGAGGCGTTCGCTTTGTGCAATTGTATCACTGGGGCTGGGATCATCACGGTAACGGCGTCAGCACCGACATTGTCAGCGCGCTGCCGCGCACTTGCCGATTAATAGACACACCTATCGGCGCGTTGTTGACCGATTTGAAAGAGCGCGGCTTGCTGGATGAAACGCTTGTCATTTGGGGCGGCGAATTCGGACGCACCCCTGTCAACGAAGCGCGCAACGGCTCGAAGCTTTTTGGGCGCGATCATCACCCTCGCGCGTTTTCGATGTGGCTCGCGGGGGGCGGCATCAAAGGTGGAATTAGTCACGGCGAGACCGATGAACTCGGCTACAACATCGCACAAGACCCGGTTGAAGTTCACGATTTACACGCGACGATTCTGCATTTGATGGGGATTGACCATCTGAAATTGACGTACAAATTTCAAGGCCGCGACTTCCGACTAACGGATGTGCATGGCAAGGTCGTGAAAAAGATTTTGGCTTGAAGTGATGACCTTAACAGCCCGGTGCTTTGATGGGGATGCTCATACGGAAATCTATCGCATAGGTAATCGCTCGCATCGAAGCTCCGCCGACATATTGCCCACTATTAAATTGCGCACCAAGCAAAGGCCCGTTGTCATTGGCCGAAATGCGCAGCCAGCCTGTTTTCCCGGTTGGCAAAATCGTCGCCAAAGCAGGATTTAACCGCAACGTCGTCAGCCGTAAATCGGAATAGCATCCGATGGTCTGTGAACCCAGCGCAGACTGCCCCGTACTGTTATACAGGGTAAAACTCACCGGAGTATTTGAGGTGCCTCCCGCAAGATTGGCAACCGGACGATAAAGCGAAAGAATGGTCGCATTCCCTGCCGCCCCCGTTCCCTGACTTGGAACGTTGTCTGCCGCAAGTTGTGTTGGCAGGCTGTCATACATTTGATCGTCAAACGCCATCTCGGCGGCGTTGTTGTTGGCGGTGAGACTTCCGCTAGTCCGTTTGGCAACTGCCAACGCACTCAACGAACTATCGTAAAATTGCCCATTCAACGGGCTGGTTTGACGGATTTGCGCATTCCCAATTAACCAGTTGAATTGCGTGGGATTCCCCTGTGCATCGCAGGCGACAGCGATGCAATATCCCGTTGTGCCGGGATCGAAATCGCTCATCTTGATCGTGGTGGTTTGTTGGGCGGCAAGGCAAACCGCTTGCTCGAATGAACTGCAATCGGCGGCACTAATGTAAAACATGCGAACCCGTGCGCTGGTCGTGGGCGAAGTGTTTGTCAGGCTGATCGTCGTATTGTTTCCGTTGACGGTGCCAATGGTTGAGAGATAGCGATGATAGAACAACACGGAACCGGGTTTCTGATCGCTTTGCCGACTGGCAGCGGACACCAGACCTTTGAGTGAGACAAAGCTCACAGTCTGCGTACCACCCGTGATGATGGCCTGCCCTGGGGATGCAATGATGCCAGCGGTCAGGGACCAAAGAAATTGATATTGATTGGGGGCTGCCACAACGGGCGCAAGGTCTGTAATGCCGCTATACAATTTTGCGCCGGTCACCGGTTCGCCGGGAATAGTCGAAGAGCCAGAGGATAAAAACGAAACGATCTGCGCTGGAAAAACAGATGAACTTTTATAGGCAGTCGTAAATTCCAACTTACTGGTCGAAACGATTTGTTGGCCTTTGACCAGATGAACTGATAATTCGGCCCCGGCTGGCACATCCAAAACACTGGATTGCATCAACAAACTGGTCGGCGATCCGCCCAGTGCGGTGGCCGGTTGCAGGGCAAAGTAGCTGACGTTTTGAGCCTGCCCGGAAATCAATGAGGTCAAGGCGATCAGGGCGAAAAGAGTGAAGTGGAAAATCTTTATTGTTGGATTATGCGACAGGGCCATCGTGTTCCTCCAGTAGGTATTGGTTCGGGATCGGAAGTTACGCAAGTTGGTAAGGAGGCAACTTCCTTGGGTGAAGAGTTGATGAAGGGCGAATGTTTTTTTGGCGATCAACTCAGATTCTTTACGGTTTTACGAACGCCCCTACTCTAGCACAATTGGCGATGAGCGAACAGACAAGTGCGGAGTTGTCAGCACAGGAACAGCAAATCAATTACAACCGACGACCATCCCGATGCCAGGGGTAACGACCGCGCAAGACATTGGCGAAGCTCCGACTCGGATTCAGAAAGCCGCGAACCAGCAACCGCACGACTCGATTTTCCACGTGCTCCTCCATCCGTTTGACGACCCAACGATCCAGCGCATCCTCTCCTACGGTCCAGACCGTGCCCAGCGTCGGCGTCACAACCAGATCAACGAAAGCCGAGGGGTGTTTAGAGGTTCTGGAGGGCATCAAACCAACATTGCCTAACGAAGCTTCGCTCAAAGGTCCTAATTCAAACTGAGTGCTGTAAACCGTTGAAAAAAGCATCGCCTTCATCCGGCTCTTAAAATAGGCTTTGCTAAACCCCGCTTCCAGCGTCCGGCTTTGAGGGTCGTTGTGAACAAAAATGTAATTGGTCACGGATCCCTGCATTGGATGTCCGATGTAATTTACCAGCATGGGGTCACCATCGCGCCAACCACGTGTTCGCCTGATCGAGGTAAACCAGTCCTTGAAAAACGGTCCCTTTAATTCTGCGCGAGTCCCGGCTTCCGTCGCAAAACGAAAAGCATGCTCGATCCAGAGAAAAGTCATCGCCTGTGACAACGCAGACTTCCATTGAAACCGCTCACTATCTGGCACCTGGGCCGGTTGCGCAGCGGTTGCATCGGAGGGAGCAGTAGGCGCAGTGGTTGTCTGTGGATTTTGCGAGGCACTCATCATCATACGATCTCGATACAAACGATGGCTCAGGCGTTGAACCAACTGCTCACGGTGCAAAGCATCGGGCGCTACAGGGATGATCGCAGTGGAACGCGGTAGTTGTAGATCGGAATGAAAAGTGGAATTCGTCAGAGGCTCCGGTTTGGAATAGACAGGTGGGACCTGTGTGACAGGCAGATTCCCGGAGCCTGCAAAACTATTCATCGTAAAGACACAGAGCGTTAAGGCAATAAAAAAAAGAAAGCCCAATGAACGGTAAAACATGTTCGCCTTATACATAAAAAACAAAAATTAGTTCGCTGCGATGGCGTTGTCGGGGAATGGTGTCCTGACAAATGCAGTTGCTTGAAAAGAGGGAAAACAAGGCAACCGATAACGAAATGTCAATTGTGGGGTTCAGCGACCAGCAGCAAGAATCGTTACATTTAATGTCGTTATTTTGTCGTTACTTTCATGCTTGCCAGGCGCAAACTTTATGAAAAAAATGGCTAATGTGCAACTCCTCTCCGAACGATCCTGCGCCTCGCTTGCAGAAGTCTGCGATCAAGATTAGGCTCCCCCTGCTCGTAAACCCAAGCTCTATTTTTCAAACCGGAGGATTTTATATGCCTGCTGAACCTTGGCTGTGTGGGCCAATCGAAGGGATTTCGCCAATCCTAATGCCTGCGGCACACGCGCTCTTACAGGCACAACAGGACATTGAACAATATGCCAGCGATCTGACACCGGACCAACTTTGGTACGAGCCAAACGGCGTGCCTTCCGTCGGTTATCATCTACGTCACATTGATGGCAGTAGCGACCGCTTGCTGACTTACGCCAAAGGAGAGGCGTTAAGTGTGGCTCAATTTGCATTTCTCAAAGCTGAAGGCTCTCCTGAATCCCCACTGCCTACTGCTTCGGAATTAGTGGTGGTCGCCCAAAAGCGCATTGCAGCCTTGATAGAATTTCTGCGCCTCACGCCTGACGAAAATTTATTTTCCGAACGTTTTGTCGGCAGAGCCAAACTCTCCACCAATGTGATTGGCCTGCTCTTTCATATCGCCGAACACACCCAGCGCCACGTTGGCTCGCTCATCGTTGTCTCAAAGATTGTTCGCTCATAAAAAGCTGTAAGGGAATTTCGGACTGAGTGATCTTCACGCGCGACCCAAACGGAAAGGCGTAGGCCGTGCGCGCGCCATCAATGTACAAATGCGCTTTTTGCATCTTTGATGCGACCATCAATGCTTCGTGAGATTGAAGAAAGCCGCGCGTCAACGCGTAGCTCCGATGCGGTTCGCGGTACAATTCGCGGACTAAATACTGAATTCGTTTCGAGCCGAGTGGCATGACCTTTGCACCTGCCGATTTGATCCCCGCCGTCGAACCTGCCGCCGTGGCGATCCAAATCCCGGAACTGCGATGCTCCTCGCTGAGGTTGCCCGATGTAATGATGTAGCGGGTCGTCGCGGCGGGGCAGTCCTGTGCGATTAAAACATCATTCAGGGCCAATTCAGGCAGCGGTCTGTCATCCAGTGCAATACTGAGCCGGGCCAATGGCGTCGGCTTCCACCGCGAGGCAAGAATGGCTTCAAACCGTTCGGCGAAATTGCCGCGCGAGGTGTGACAAAAATGCCCGACGCTATCGCCTGGGGCCGAATTAACACCCAGCATCAAACCTTGCCAGATATAGTGCGACGCGCCCAGAGCAGTTCCGTCGCCGCCAATCGTAACTACCAAATCAGCGGCCTGAATCCGGCGCTTTTCCGCACTTGAAAAATCGCGGGCCGAAAATTCGACAAACCGGATTTGATGTTTCGTCAGGGTTGCGCGCACCGTTTCAATTGTCCTTTGCTGCTCGGCGTCAGAAGCCACCAGTCGGTGCGCAGTGGCATCGCCATCACGCGCAAATTTTGCCGCCCGTCCTCCCCGATCCAGAATTGTTTGCTTGATGGTGACTACACAATTATTGATTTCCATTCTTTGCCCAGTCTATCGCATCGCTTTCGTCTGCGCTATCTGGACAATCCCCGCTTGATGTAGTAAAAATCGTACTTAGCTCATACCTTTCCAGCCAAAGGCGTGGAACCAATGAAATTTGGCGTAGTTGTTTTCCCAGGCTCTAATTGCGATCACGACACCTATCACGTCATCAGTAAAGTGATTGGTCAACCCGTAGACTTCATCTGGCACAAACAGGAATCTGTCGAGGGCTTTGATGCCATCATCTTGCCCGGCGGGTTTTCCTATGGTGATTACTTGCGCTCCGGCGCAATCGCACGATTCTCACCCGTGATGCAAGCCATCAAATCATTCGCCGCTGAGGGCGGATTGGTATTAGGCATTTGCAATGGCTTCCAGATTTTGTGCGAATCGGGATTATTGCCCGGCGTCCTGCTCAAGAACCGTGATCAGAAATTCATTTGCGAACATGTCAGCATTCGTGTTGAGCATACTGAAACGCCCTTCACTGCGGCGTATAAACCCGGTCAAGTGATACGAATTCCGATTGCACACGGCGATGGCAATTTTTTCTGTGACGATGCAACTTTGCAGCAATTAGAATCGAATCAGCAGATCATCTTTCGTTATTCAGACGCTCAGGGCGACATCACCGAAGCCGTCAACCCCAACGGTTCCCGTCATAATATCGCAGGCATTTGCAATGCGAACCGCAATGTGCTCGGCCTGATGCCTCACCCGGAACGTGCCGCAGAAGATGTGCTGGGAAGCCATGACGGGCTGGCGATGTTTCAATCAATGACCGTCACGCTGCGCGAAAAGCTCAAGTCCAAGTAATCTCCGATTTTGGATTTTAGAGTTTGGAGTTGCGATTGGAAAACCAGCTCGCAACTCCGCAATTTCTGAAGTCCAAAATCCAAAATCCAAAATCCAAAATGCAGATCACACCTGAACTACTCGACCAACACAACATCTCATCGGACGAATATGAACGCATCAAGCAGTTAATGGGACGCGAACCAAGCTTCACAGAGTTAGGCATTTTTTCGGTGATGTGGTCGGAACATTGTTCCTACAAATCGTCGCGTATTCATCTCAAAAATCTGCCGACTGAAGGCGATTGCATGGTGCAAGGACCTGGTGAAAATGCGGGCATTGTGGACATCGGCGATGGTTGGTGCGTCGCATTCAAAATCGAATCGCACAACCACCCTTCGTTCATTGAACCATATCAGGGCGCGGCCACCGGTGTCGGCGGCATCTTGCGCGATATTTTTACGATGGGTGCGCGCCCGGTCGCCGCGATGAATTCGTTGCGCTTCGGCCCGATTCAAGATGCCGACATCAAAGACGAGAAGTCCGAAGAGATCGTCAAACGCAATCGCCGCATCGTCGCTGGCGTCGTGAAAGGCATTGGCGATTATGGCAATTCGTTCGGCGTGCCGACCGTTGGCGGCGAAGTCTATTTTGCCGATGAATATTCGCTGAATCCGCTGGTCAATGCGTTTGCGTTGGGATTGGTACGACGGGAACAAATCTTCTACGGCAAGGCAGAAGGCGTCGGCAATCCGGTCATCTACGTCGGCGCGAAAACCGGGCGCGATGGCATTCACGGTGCGACGATGGCCTCAGCGGAATTTGATGAAGCCGCGTTGGAGAAACGACCAACGGTGCAGGTGGGCGATCCATTTTACGAAAAGCTGCTGCTCGAAGCCTGTCTGGAAGCGATGCGCGCGGGCGCTATCGTTGGCATTCAGGATATGGGGGCGGCTGGATTAACTTCGTCGTCCTGCGAGATGGGTGCGCGCGCAGGCACCGGAATTGAAATCAATTTAGACCTCGTCCCACAACGCGAAACCGGAATGACGGCCTACGAAATGATGCTGTCAGAATCACAGGAACGCATGCTGATCGTTGCCGCCAGAGGCCACGACCGACAAGTCGCCGAAATCTTTCACAAATGGGATTTGGACGCGGTGACAATTGGTCACGTGACCAACACGCAACGATTGTGTGTAATTCACCAGGGCCAGGTCGTCGCCGATATTCCCAACTCGGCGTTGACCGACGAAGCGCCAAAATACAATCGCCCACAAAACGATTACCCCAGCAACACGAACGACGTAACTCCGAAAATTGCGGCGAGATTCGAGCATCTGGCATCCGAAGTCGGCGAAGCCAATATTTACAACGAAGCTCTGTTACGATTGTTAGCCGCGCCCAATATCGCCTCAAAGCAATGGGTCTATCGCCAATACGACCACATGGTGCGAACGAATACGACCGTGCTGCCCGGCTCCGATGCCGCCGTCATTCGTGTCAAGGAAACACGGCGCGCACTGGCAATGTCGTTGGATTGCAACGGACGCTATTGTTATCTGAACCCGCGCGAAGGGGCGAAGCTCGCTGTGGCGGAATCCGCTCGCAATGTGGTGTGCAGCGGGGCAAAGCCATTGGCAATTACCAACTGTCTGAACTTCCCGAACCCCGAACGCCCGGAAATCATGCGGTCGTTCGTTGAAGCGTTAGAAGGCATGAGCGAAGTGTGCCGCGCGCTCGGCACGCCTGTGACAGGCGGCAACGTCAGCATGTACAACGAAACGGATGGCAAGCCGATTTATCCAACTCCTACGATTGGAATGCTCGGCCTGATTGAAGACCCGCGCCACATCACGACGCAATGGTTCAAAGCGGAAGGCGATGTGATTGTATTGCTCGGAGAAACAAAGGCTGATTTTGGTGGCAGCGAATTATTGTCGCTGTTTGGTGAAGTAGATGGGGCCGTTCCCGCCTTTGATTTGCCGACCGAACTAGCCGTGCAAAAAACCTGTCTGGAAGCGATTCAGATGGGCCTGATTCGCTCGGCGCACGACTGTTCCGAAGGCGGATTAGCCGTCGCCATCGCGGAAAGCTGTTTCTCCCACAATGCCCATCAATCCATCGGTGCGACGCTCAATTTGACGATTGCTCCTTCCCTGTTATTTGCCGAAAGTGCATCGCGCATTGTCGTGTCCGTGAAACCGGAAAATGTGGCGCAGGTTCAAACTTTAGCCGCCGCCCATCAAATCCAATGCGAAGCGATTGGAACCGTCGGCGGAGCAATGTTGACGATCTCGTGCAATGGTGAAGTGGTTGTCACTCAACCTGTAAAAACATTGGAAGTCACCTGGTCATCCGCCCTCCCCAATGCACTGGATGTGAAGTGAAAGATGTACGTTCTGTTAGTTCCCGCCATAGATGGGTATTCCCCCATCTACACAGTTGCCCTTCTGCGGATAGATATTAACAGTACGATAACCAGAGCCGAGAGCACTGGTGCTAAGAATGCAATGATGGCAGGGCCTGCGAATATTTCAGGGGTTTGGGATGGAAAGATGGGGGATAGTAAGCTTGGAAAGCTAACGATGAAGAGGAGCGTCAAAGCAAAACCCGCAATCCTCCAACGCCAAGCCTGCTTCCATCTGCCTTTGGCGAATCTTACAGCCAAAAAGCCAACATAGACACTGCTCACAATCAAGTACGGATAAAGCCAAAAGGGGGCATAGGCAAGAAAGTCCTCCCCGCGTCCCTGCCCCAACACTCCCTGGTACAACCAGACGAAGCCAGCCGCAAACATAACCAAAAGCAACGATCCAAGCAGTGCTAAGGTTTTAAGTTGTTTCTTTGTGATGGAATTGTCCATAGTCGTCATAAAAAACCTCTCAGTTCCACTGGAAAGATTAGCAGAACCGTCCTCTCTATGACGAAACCTGCTATCTGACCCAATGGCGCAAAACGAAATCGCCACTCATTCCCTTCCTCGAACCGACTACAAGTTGAGTTCCCCTTGATAGCTCCACCTCAGATGGATGTTGGGCAGTTTTCAATTTTGGCAAATGTATTCAAGCCACACTCAAGCATAACGGTTTGAGATCAACAATTAGCTGATCTGCAATTTCTATCAAGACACTCATATCTGGAAGTGTTTCATTGCCATCAACTAGATTTTGCAGTTCAAAATATTCAAATCCTTTACGCGCATACCAGCCATTGGCCTTCTGTATTTCTTGCTCTTGCGTGGGCGAGATAGAAGATATCGAATTGATTTTCAAAGTTACGGCTTTTTGTAATAGTTTTTGAAGATCATGCCCAAGCATTTTTTGATTCTTTATTTCTTGCCTCGTTACACCGTTTGCGAGCAGATAGGCCTTCAATGAAAGTTCAAGTGACCTACAAACCAAGTAATAAGAGGCAGGAGAAAAAGGCTTTGCTGATTTGTAGGATTTATGGGCATTCAAAAAATCTGCCGCATAAACCAAAAATGCCCTCGGGCTTGCATTGATTTTGGCAGTTTCACATTTGAGTCTGTAGTTCGCCATATTTACGTTTGCCCAACACCACGTTCAGCGGGCGCGCGCCTGTGACCGTGATTTACGGACGATCTGTAAGGCGCGCTCCGCTGGAATAGATGTTAGGCAGATGTTTTATAGAGTCAGGGAGTTAATAAAGAATTGTTCTCGTAGTCACTCCCTCTGCATCAATGGCCTCTTTTACTACTCCTGAGCCAACTGACCAATTCCATTGATCATTAAATTTATCGTAAGAAATGGGATAAGTCCCTCCATTTGTGTCTTGAATTAATAAAGACCGTGCATTTTCATCCAAACCGTAAATAACTACCCAATGAAGGGCTGGGGCAGTAACGTGAGGGTTCAGGTCATCTCCAAGCACGCGTCCCACAATTGTTCTTTCACCGACTAACTTCAGTTTTATCGAACCTACCCTTAATAAAGCTATTACGGGTTTTCGTTGATAAAGCGCGCTTATTATCTCGGTAAGATTAGTTCCTCTCTTTAAAACAATCTCAGGGCGATAAGGCTTAATCGTGTCACGCAACGCATGTGGTGTGGTTCCCACTTCCATGTCCCTTAGTAGCTGAGGCATAGTGGCCGCAGCAGCTCTTCTTATCCCAGGGTATGAAGCATCCCATCCATAAAATTTTAGAAACCTGGCAGCGGAGTTAGGCCCGCAACTCCAGTCATCGTTTTGCGGTTCAACATAAGGGATATCAAGTGCTATTCGTGCCTTCATGTTTGGATCGCAAGCACCTGTATATTTAAGGAATCTATCTGGCTCAATATCAATACGTCCGAGCCTTGGTAAGTATCCTCTTGGCTTGCCATGTGTGTCTAATGCTTGTGGGTTGGCAAAACCGCAGTAAGTCCCATTGCCAAAAGAGTAAAATACTGCCTGCCCATTATCAAAATATCCGGTTGGAAGTGAACAGGGGCCAGTATATTGACCAAAGTACTGTCTTAATTGATCCTGACTCCTTCGTCCCTTACTAGGCGAAGAGAAGACCTGTTGATAAAACCGTAAATGTCCCTGACTAACAAAACCACAATAAGACCGCCCATTGAAATAGTAGACTGTGCCACCATCATCAACATAACCAGCCATCTCCTCCTTTTGTTGAGGCGCACTTAGCGGTTTGCTTGCAGAAATGGTTGCGACGAAAAGGCAGCAAATAACTGCTATTATGCAACCGGTTTTATACTGAGTCATTGTTTTTCTCCTTGGGTTGATACTGCTGAGTTTTCTGTCTTGCCAGGCCACGAAAGCCTAACACCACGTTAACCGTGCCGCGCCTGTAACATTGGAATTGAACACAACACCTGTTGGCGCGCCTACGGTTGAATGGATGTTAGACCGCGATGCCTATTGCAATTTTCTGGCAAGTTGCTCAAAAAGAGAATTGGTGATTTTGCTTGCGGTTTGCCATTTTGGAGAATGGCCTCCGCCAATAGAGGGATACATTATGCAGGTTTTACAATCATCACCTCTCTCATCTTTACGCACATGGTCAAAGCCAAACCAATGTCCGGCTTCGTGCGCAATAACGTGGCTAAGATTAATTTTTCTATCGGCCCAAGAATTGGCATCCATACGCTCTCCGAGTGCCCACTCATAATCTGTTTTAATGAATATTTCTCCATTCGGGCCAGGTGCAACTCCGATAACGCCAGAGGGTCTAGTGTTAAATGGATAATCCTTAGAGCTTCTTCCAACAATAGTTCCCGTAACGAAACTTTTCCCTAAAGAATCGTAGACAAATAGATTGAATGGTTTCTTGATAATTTGTTTGCACCAGTAGTCTATATGCGCGCCAAGCCCTCTATCCCAATCATGTGATTGCTCGTTATACGCATGCTTAGAGTCGTTGGATTATTCAACTGTAACGCATAAAATTCGCTAAAAAATAGACTCTTACTTTTGTCTCCAGGTTTAAAGTATACAATATGTTAATACGTCCACCCACGGTCAAGAAAAGATTTTCGATCCACTGCAAAGTTCATTATACGCGTTGACCGAAATGGCCCTGGATTTAACCAACCGCCATCAAGGTTAAACCCATTACTTGATGATTGGCTATAATCACAAACGGCCATTTGCTGTGCATTGCCAGTTGTTTCAAAACAAGTAGTAGCAGCAATGGTTGTTGTAGAAATTAGGAATTGTCTTCGATTCATCATTTGCCTCTCCAATAGATTGATACTGCGGTGTTGTAAATTGCCAGGCCACGAAGGTCTAACATGAATTAGAACGCAACCTGATGTTGGTCTATAGAAAACCTTGTTTCGCTATAGACCAATTGTTTCGCTATAGACCAATAACTTGTTTTTCTATAGCGAAACTTCACGTCGCTCGACGTTAGTCGCGTATCCGAGCTTTACTGCAGCGTCGTAGCGAATGTTCCAGACGCAGCGTTGACTGTCCCATTTGCCGCCAGCAGCACCTAGGCGTTGTTGCACCGGGCGCTCGACAAACCCAATGCGCAACCATACGATTTCACCTGGGGCAAACCGCTCCGTGGGTGGCAGCCACTCGCTTTCGGCGACGACGATCTCAACGGTTTTGACCCGCTTACGCCGCTGCGCATCATACCGATAGCGCACGCAAACTAATTGCTCTCCATATTCTTCCAGGAATTGTTTTGTGCCGGGCTGACCGGGCTTGATCTTCCGTAACATACGGCTGCTCCTCGCAGAGAAATAACTATACGCATTAAACGGAGTGGCTTTACTGTAGGACGGCGGGGAGTATAATGCCACCCCGAAGACGAAACAAGAGGCCACACATCATAGTCAAATAAACCGGAGAAGCTTTTATGACGATCAGCCCCGAACCGTCTAAGCCCAAGCTCATGGATCAAGTGCGTGCGATCATTCGCTTGCGCGGCATGAGCTATCGCACCGAACAAACCTACTGCGACTGGGTCAATTCATTTTCCATATTCCATTTGCGATTTATCATTTGTCATTTGAAGAGATGCTGCTCGCACTTAATGATCCAGCAAACACAATAGGAGAACACTGGTGATGGAAAATGAACCCGTTGCCAAAAGTGCGCAAAC
>JAEUQN010000020.1 GCA_016789725.1 Blastocatellia bacterium
CTAATTTCCAAACACGCATCTTAGATGCTGCAATGAACAGAAACGTTAGAAAAAAAATGCGGTCACAGTCTAAACTAACATGAGTGATTTTACCGAAGCTTTTCCTGAGTCGCTGGAACTGACAGACAATGATTCCGTACTGCAAATTATCTGGGATGACGGACATACCAGTCGTCATCGCCTGGATGTATTGCGCGCGGAATGCCCGTGCGCCGGTTGTCGCGGTCACAGCCCGCAACAATCGCTGAACCTCAAGCCAGAACAGTTTGCCCAGATCAAACTCACCGACCTTGCGCCGGTTGGGCGTTATGCGTATAACCTCGTGTTCAGCGATGCGCACAGCACTGGGATTTACACACTGAAATTTTTGCGCGAGTTGGCAAACTCGGCCTGAACGGCGAGTTGGCAAACTCGTCGGCAACTTGTTATGCTTGGCCCCGTCACGCCCCCAGTGATTGCCAGCATTGAGAAGTATGAGTGCTCCGCCCATCACATTTCAGGAATTCATTGCCTCGCCTGCCGAAATCAAGGACGCTTTTGACTTCTGTGCACAGATGGCACGCGCGCACTACGAAAACTTTCCCGTCGGCTCATTGCTCGTTCCCAAAGAAAAGCGCAAGCACGTGTACAGCATTTATGCCTTTGCCCGCACGGCGGACGATTTTGCCGATGAAGGCTACGGCACCGCGACGACGCCCTCTGAGCGGTTGCGTTTGCTGGAGGAATGGGAGTTCCAATTGGAGCGTTGTTATCGCGGCATCGCGTTGCACCCGATTTTTATTGCGCTGGCAGAAACGGTGCGCGAATTGCGGCTACCGATTCAATTGTTCCGCGATTTACTCTCTGCCTTTAAGCAGGATGTCGTGCAAACGCGCTACGCTGATTTCGACGACGTATTGGATTATTGCCGTCGGTCGGCCAACCCCGTCGGACGCCTGATTTTATTGCTCTTTGGCTATCGGGATGAACCTTTACACGCATTGTCGGATTCCATTTGTACGGCGTTACAGTTGGCCAATTTCTGGCAGGACGTTGCCGTGGATTTAGAAAAAAATCGCGTCTATTTACCACAGGAGGATTTGTGGCAATTCGAGTACAACGAAGATGAATTACTCGCGCGCGAATTCAATCAACGCTATGCCGATTTGCTGAAGTTTCAGGTGGATCGTACGTGGCAATTATTTGCAGAAGGAAAGCCGTTGCCGAAATTGGTTCAGGGCAGATTGTCGTTTGAATTGAGCCTGACCTGGCACGGTGGCACGCGCATTCTGGAGTTGATTGAGCGCAACGGATATGACACGCTAAGCCAACGTCCCAAAATTACAAAATGGGACAAAATCGTTTTGTTAACAAGAACAATTGCGAAACGATAAGCACAGGATTTATGAAGGTTTCTTCGACCAATCAAATTCATTTCACGCCCTGGCATCTGCGCGACCGGACGCGTTCGCTAAAACGCGATCTGTCGAAGACGATTCAATCCAACTTTTTTTACTCGTTCCTGTTTTTACCGAAGCCAAAGCGCGAAGCCATTATTGACGTCTACAATTTTTGCCGCGCCATTGATGATGTGGTGGATGATGCCGAAGCCGTGTGGGAACACGATCCGCAAGTTGAATTGAACAAATGGCGAGCAGAGTTGGACAACCTATATGCCGGCCAACCGACGTGGCCGCAAACGCTCAAACTGCAACGCACGCTCGAACGTTTTCCGATCCCGAAAGAACTGTTTGAGAAGCTGGTCTACGGCTGCGAAATTGATTTGTACCGCAATCGTTATGAAACGTTCGCCGACTTGTACGAATACTGCTATCACGTCGCGTCGGTGGTTGGCTTGATGTGCATCGAGATTTTTACTTACCAAAACCCGCGCACGCAGGAATATGCCGAAAACCTGGGGATGGCGCTGCAATTGACGAATATCCTGCGTGATTTGAAAGAAGACGGTGAGCGCGACCGCGTGTATTTACCGCAGGAAGATTTGCAGCGTTTTGGCTACAGCGAGCGCGAATTGCTGAATGGTGTCGTCAACGATAACTTCCGCGCGCTGATGAAATTTGAATGCGACCGTGCGCACGCCTTTTATCGCAAGGCCGCCGAGTGTTTGCCCGCCGAAGATCGCCCGACGCTGGTCGCCGCGCAAACGATGGGTCGGATTTATCATCGCCTGCTCGAAAAAATCGAAGGCGTGAATTACGACGTGTTCAATCATCGCATTCGACTGCATCGCCCGACGCGTTTCCTGATCGCGTTACAGGAGTGGGGAAGGCGCGACAGCGCGACAGCGCGACAGCGCGACGGGGCGAATTCACGCCCATGAACGACACCGCTCAAAACTCACCTCGCCCTGTCCCCCCATCCCCCCATCCCTCCGTCATTATTATCGGCGGCGGCTTTGCCGGGCTGGCGGCAGCGGTTGATTTAGCAGAGCAGGGAACTCCGGTTCTGGTGCTTGAACGCCGCAATTTTCTCGGCGGGCGTGCCTATTCTTTCACTGACAAAGTCACGGGCGACACGATTGATAACGGTCAGCATTTGATGATGGGCTGTTATCACCACACGCTCAGCTTCCTCCACAAAATCGGAGCCTCGCACAAAGTCAAATTTCAACCGAACCCCCGCGTGGATTTCCTGAGCGAAACGGAAGGCCACGCCAGTTTCACGTGTCCGTCCTTGCCCGCACCGCTGCATTTGCTCGCCGGATTGTCGCGGTTGCAAACCATCGGCTGGCGAGATCGCGTGAATGCGTTACGCGTCGGTCTCGCGCTCAAAATGATGAACGGCAATCGCGCGCGATTGGCCGACATCACCGTGCGCGAATGGCTCAACGAATTGGGGCAATCCGAACGCATACAAAGTCGTTTCTGGGATTTGATGGCGTTGGCGACGTTGAATGAAGTGCCGGAAATCGCTTCGGCAGATATGTTCGCGCGCGTACTGGAGCAAGGTTTTTTGCGCACTCGACAGGATTCGACGATGGTGATTGCGCGCGTCGGCTTGAGCGATTTGTACACGACGGATGCCGTGCGGTTTATCGAAGCGCGAGGCGGCAAAGTGCGGTTGAATGCGACGGTCAAAACCATTGACTTTGCCAACGAACGCGCGACAGGCGTGACGCTTGCTGATGGCGAATTCATCTCGGCTGCCGCCGTCATCAGCGCCGTGCCGTATTTTATGCTCAAAGAGATGCTCGCGCCGGAACTGCTCGCCGCTTATTTCCCCGCCGTCCCCGCATTCAAATCTGCGCCCATCGTTTCGATCAATTTGTGGTACGAAGAACCCGTCACGGATTTGGAATTTGTCAGCCTGTTGGAGTCGCCGATTGAATGGGTCTTCAATAAAAACGCGATTGCAGGCGACACGAAGCAACGCCAACATCTCGCCTTAGTCATCAGTGGCGCACACGAGGCCGCGCCGCAGCCCAAAGAGGTTTTGATCGCAATGGCGACCGCTGAAATGAAGCGATTCTTTCCGAAAGCCCGCCAGCAACAGCCCTCCCACGCGTACGTCATCAAAGAGCAACACGCCACGATTTCACATACCGTTGGCATTGCGCGACAACGCCCAACGCAAAAGACATCCTTGCCCAATTTTTACTTGGCCGGAGATTGGACGGCGACGGGTTTACCCGCCACGATTGAAAGCGCCGTGTGGAGTGGGCAGGAGTGCGCGCGACTGATTGTCTGATTATTCCAACGAGCGCAAATGTGGGTGGGGCGCGTCGAATGCTACGTTTTCATAAATCTCACGCAAGGTAAGTTCACAATCCAACGAGGCCAATTTCACGGTAGCTTCAAGATGGTTGTACTCGTAATGAATCCAGTTTCCATCAGCTTGTTTGACCAGATGTGTGACGTGCGGCGCATACTGCGAAACCATCAGGTACTCGCAGAAACTGGGAATGGATTTGTAGTGGGTGAATTTTGCACCACGATCATACGCCTCTGTTGATTCCGATAAGACTTCGATGATGAGAGCCGGATTGACGAGTGTGCGAACGCCCCCGATTTTTTCGTATTGCGGTTCACCACACAACGCGGATAAATCGCCGTAACGATAGGGCGGCAGGCTGGGGACTTTCAGTCGTGTGTTGGCTAAATATGCGCGACATGGTTTTCCTTGTAATTTTAGGCGCAACTGAAAATTCAGATTGCCTTCAATTTGGTCATGGTCAGGATCAACGCCGCTCATATCAAAAATTTCGCCGTCCCAATATTCCAAGCGCGCTTCTGAATCCGCGTCCAGCTTCAGGTATTCTTCCAACGTATACTTGTGTTTTGGTTGCGCCGACATGGTTGTTGCTCCTTTGCAATACGGTCGTAGCATACCTCAGCGGCATACACCGCTCAATGGTTCTGATGACCGTCAAATATCGGCCAAAATAAATTTACTATCCTCTGTCACAAAATTTCCTCGGCAAACGTTTACCTCGCAGCAACATTTGAAAATAAAAAACGCTGGGACGAAAGGGATGAACATTTTCGGTGAGAAACGTTAGCGGTGCGAAGGCCGGTTGGTCTTTCGTGTTTTCTCGATCTTTTGTTCAGGAGTATGTATATGACCCACTCTCGGCCTCAGGTGATATGGAGTTCTTGCGTCTTAGCCCTGTTGTTTTCAGCCTTTTTTACCGTGCATCAGTTCGCTTTCGATGTGCCATTGCGCTTGCAGGAAAAAGCCTGTCGCTTGCAGTTTGAAGAATCACTGACAAAAGCGTCCTTAGCCTTCGAAAACACCTCCGGTCGCACCTTACCCGCACAATTCAAATTGGAATTGCTGGATTCCAGCGGCTACGTCCGTGCGCGTACCAGTCGGGCCGATTCCATCAAAAGCGGCGGCTCAATGCTGACCTTTGATCTTCCCGAAGTCGCAATCAATGCAACGAATAGGGACAAACTCTGGTGGCGCTTGCACTACGTCATTACACCGCAGGACGAAGCCATTGCGCCGCTGGAAGGCTACATCTCCGCCTCGGAAATCACGCCGGACATTTTTGCTTTGCAGGTGTTTGGCGCTCGTGTTGCGTGGGCGGGAGAACGCTATCAAGTGCGCGTCCGCACGGCTCATCCGATTACCGGGCAACCTGTGGGCGCTGTGAAAATCGCCGCACGAGCCAGCTACGAACTGAATCAAAAAGAGCGCGAAATCAAAGCTAATGCGATCACGAATCAGGACGGCTATGCAGTCGTGACATTTGATCTGCCAACGGATTTTGGTGAAGACGATGACAATGACGTCAACATTGAAATCACGGCGCAAAAAGGCAGTTTGACGCGTACCGAAGATGTTGAGCTTAACCTGTTACAAGAGGATCGCTACATCGTCACAACGGACAAAACGCTCTATCAGCCGGGGCAAACAATTCACACACGCGTCGTCATTTTCGATCAGCAAAAACGCGCTCGCAGCGATTACGAAATAGATGCCGTCATCGAAGACGCCGAGGAGCAAAAGGTCTTTCGCACGAAGCTCAAAACTTCCAAATTCGGCGTGGCATTCTTCGATTGGAAAATTCCTGACAACACCAAACTCGGCGGCTATAAAATTACGATTGGCAATCCGACGCCAACGCGAGCCTGGGGCGAAGCGCACGTCAAAGTTTCGCGCTACGATTTGCCCACCTTTGCGGTCAACGTGAAGCCGAACCACTCGTATTACCTGCCGAATGAAAACGCTGAAGTCGAAGTCAAAGCCGATTATCTTTTCGGGCAACCGGTGACGCGCGGCACGGTCAAAGTCGTGCGTGAAGCAGATCGGACGTGGAATTACAAAACCTACAAATACGACATCGAAGAAGGCGAAACCTGGCGCGGCGAAACCGATGCGAGCGGCAAATTCAATATCAAAATTGACCTGAAAGAACAGCACGAAAAATTCGAGCCGAATGATTACCGCAAATTTGAAGACCTCCATTTCGCGGCCTACTTCACCGACACGACGACCGGGCGCACGGAACAGCGCAAATTCGACCTGCGCGTCACGAAAGACCCGATTCATGTGTATTGGATTGGCGATAACGAATACGGCGTGAAACAGCCGATCAATGGTTATGTAAACGCGACGTATGCAGATGGCAGGCCTGCACAATGCGAGGTTGCCATCTCGCAGATTGTTGATGATGACGATTCCAACAAAAAGGTGCAGAAGACGCTGACAACGATTTCGACCAATAAATACGGGCTTGCTAAGGTTACAGGCATAGAACGTATTACGACTGCCGAGTATGAATCGAATGCCGAGCTCGTTTTTCAAGTGCGCGATGCGCAAGGGAAAACTGGCAAACTCGAAAAAGAAATCAACATCACGGACAAGCCGACGATCAGCGTCATCACGAACAACTCGCTCCATCGTGCAGGCGAAGCGATTCAAGCGACGGTCAACTCCAGCGACGCTTCTGCGCGCGTTGTTTTGGAACTGCTGCAAGACAATCGGGTCATTAGTTCGCAGATGCTCAATCTCAAAGGAGGAAGCGGTTCCGTCACGATTCCATACCGACAGGAATTGAAAGACGACGTCACGCTGATTGCTTATGCGAACGTTTTGCACGATGACGAAACCGAATTCGTGTATGCCGCGCGCGCTGTACTCTATCCGCGTGATCGTGAATTGAACGTTCAAGTGAACCTGCCGCGCAATGAATATCAACCCGGCGAAGAAGCGCGCGCCGATTTGGTGGTACGAACCGCTGATGGTAAGCCCGTCAACAGCGTGCTTGGCGTCAGCATCGTGGACACAGCAGTGGGCGAGCGCGAACGCAGCGACAATGACTTTCGTGGTCACCAAAGCTATTACGGCTATTACTACGGCGATGCCAACATTGCGGGTTTCACGCGCCGCGAACTAGACAAGCTGGATACCAAACGACCATTCGCGCCGGAGATGGATTTGGTCGCTGAAGTTTTGCTGAAAAACAGCATCAACGATCACATCAACAGTTATCACGACTCGGATTACGACCGAGACCCACGCAGCTTGTTCACCAACTATTTCGACGAGCAATTTCGCCCGCTCAAAAGTCATCTGGAACGCGAATACACCACCAATGCCGTGTATCCCAAAGCTCTGACGACGCTGCGAAATATGCTGCGCCGCGTCAATATCGAACCGGATCAACTGTGCGATCCGTGGGGGATGCCGTATCGCATTGGCTTTTCGACCCACAGCACGCAGGACGAAATGGAGTTGCGGTGCGCCGGCGCGGACAAAACCTTCGACACGGATGATGATTTCACCGCGCTGAATATTTCCCGGCTTTACTTCAAATTCACGGGCGAAGCTATCAATCGCGCCGTGGCAAATTATCAAGCTCGCACGGGCAATTACATCCGTGACGGCGCAATGCTCAAAAGCGAATTGAAGCGCGAAGGCATTGATTTCGACGCACTGCGCGATCCGTGGGGAACTGCGTATCACATTGGTTTGCGCAAAGACTACGAGGGGTTTTCGTTATTCGTGCGTTCGGCGGGGCCGGATCGTCAACTGGAAATCGAACTGCTTTCCAGCGCAGACGATGTTGAGGTGTGGACGGCGAAGCTGGATTACTTCGGCGACATTCGCTATCAAATTGCAAAAGCACTGGACGCGTATCGCAAAGCCAACAAGTTCTACCCCTCAGACGAAGCAACGTTTCGCACCGCAATGCAGCGTGGCGGTGTGGCCTTCGATGCGTTGCGCGATCCGTTGGGACATCGGTTTTACGCCGTGCTTTCCACACAATCTTCCTTCGTAGACAAAACCGAAATCATCACCTATTCCAAATTTGGCGAAAAGGCGCAGAGCAAAACGCAAATCACGCCGATCACGCAAACGCTGTTTCGCATTGCTTTGCGCGGTGCGGGCAGCGATGACAAAGAAGGCACGCCGGACGATTACGCCGTGACAACGTTCGATCACGTCTTGACTGAACAATCCAGCACCGATGCCGCGCCTGTTCGTAAAGCTGACAACACAACTGCGCCCGCGAAACAAACATCCTCTGCCGCATTATTGCCGCCAGGACAATCCGGCACGATTACGGGAACAGTCACGGACAGCGTTGGCGCAGCAGTCCTGAACGCTGCGGTGATCGCCAAGCGCAAAACCGCTACGGCGGAATACAACACAACCTCGAATGACGCGGGGATTTACTCGCTGCGCGGGCTGCCGCCGGATTTATACGACATATCCATAACGACGCCGGGCTTCAAAAAATATATGGTGGCCGATGTGCGTGTCGTAGCGGGAGAGACCGTCGTGCTGGACGCTAGGATTGAAGTGGGCGGCGTTACCGAAACGGTCACGATTTCTTCTGGCGTAGTTGCTATGCAAACGCAATCTGCCTCTGTGGGTACCGTCGTTTCCGCTAAACAAATCGTAGAGTTGCCGTTGAAGGTGCGTGATGCTCTAAGCTTGCTGAAGCTTCAACCCGGTGCGTCTCAACAGAACGCTATTTCGACACCACGTTTGCGTGAATACTTTCCCGAAACGTTGTTGTGGCAACCGAATCTCGAAACTGACAAACAAGGGCGCGCAAGCCTGAAATTCAAGCTCGCGGACAACATTACGACGTGGAAAATGGCGTTGATCGGAACCACGCAAGATGGGCAAATCGGCCTAGCCGAAACCAACATTCGCGCGTTTCAACCGTTCTTTGCTGAACTTGATCCGCCGAAAGTTTTGACCGAAGGCGATGAGATCGCGCTGCCAGTCGTGCTGCGCAATTACCTCGACAAAGCGCAGTCTGTAGATTTGCAATTCAAGCCCGCAAGCTGGTTCACATTGCTCAGCCTCGCGCGCAAGCGAAGCGAAGTCAAAGCGAATGATTCGGCCAAAGAAATCTTCGACTTTCGCGCCATTACTTCGACCAAAGCAGGCAAGCAACGGGTGACGGCGATTGGTTCCACAAACAGCGACGCAATCGAAAAAACGGTCAACGTTCATCCCGACGGCGAAGAGTTGGCGATCACGACAGGCAATGTTTTCGGGGCTGCGGGCGCGCTCGACATCAACGTGCCAGCGGACGCGATCAAAGGTTCGGTGCAGGCGGAGCTGAAAATCTATCCCAATTTATTGGCGCACGTGACCGAGGGCATCGAAGGCATTTTGCAGCGGCCTTACGGCTGCGGCGAGCAAACGGTTTCGTCCACTTATCCAAACGTAATGGCGTTGCGCTTGCTGAGAAGTACGGGGCAAGGCGAAGAAGGTCGCTCCGCAGCGATTGCGGCAAAGGCGCGCAAATACGCACAAGCTGGCTACGACCGCTTGCTGGGTTATCGCGACGCCAGTGGCGGCTTCAAATATTGGAGCGGCAACAGCGCGCCGGATTTGGCACTGACCGCGTACGCGCTACGCTTTTTGTATGACGCAAGCGACGTTATTGAGGTTGATGAAAAGGTGCTGGACGACGCGAGCAGTTGGTTGCTCAAACAACAATCTGCCGCAGGGCATTGGAGAGTGGGTGATGCTGTTAGCCAAGAGAGCGAACGCCGCAATGCCATGTACACCGCGTTGATTGTACGTTCGTTGACGGCAGGCCGGGTACTGGTCAGTGAGGACAGCCAAGCCGTGCAGAAAGCTTTTGCCTGGCTCGCGCCTAAATTGGCCGAAACGGCTGAACCCTACACGTTGGCGAATTACGCGCTGGCGGCACAGCAGATAGGCGACAAAGAACGTGCACAATGGGCGGTGGCAAAGCTGCGCGCAATGTCGCAGGAAGAGATGGGCGGCCTGTATTGGGCGCTTGAAACAAACACACCGTTTTATGGTTGGGGCTTGGCGGGCCGCATTGAAACGACAGCATTAGTAATCAAAGCATTGAATGAAACCACGGGGAACACGGGGGGCACGGGGAAGAGTACGGACAATGATAGGCAGGGATCAGGAATCACTGCTGTCGTATCTTCGCAATCTTCCCCCGTGCCCCCCGTGGTTAATAATAACGAACTCCTCAGCAAAGGCGTGTATTGGCTGTTGCGCAACAAAGATCGCTACGGCGTGTGGCTTTCGACACAAGCCACGATCAACGTGCTGGATGCATTCATTTCGTTGAATGACGCCAAAAACGTCAGCGAGGAAGTCACAGCAGAAATCCTGCTCAACGGTCAGCGTGTGAACTCCGTCAAAATGCCGCCGAGCCGTGAACTCAGCAACCCGATCAGCATTGATCTGTCGCCGCATCTGACCACGGGCAACAACCGCATCGAAATCAAACGCCCGGCCAATGCGGCTTTGGCCAGCGCGCAATTGGTCGAAACGTTTTATCTGCCGTGGTCAAAATCCCTGGCGACGCAGGAAGAGAATTTCAAAGCCGGAGCGAAACGGGCGCTTCGGTTGGCAGTGAGCTACGACAAGCCGGAAGCGCGCATTGGCGAAGATATTACGTGCAACGTCGAAGCCGAGCGCATTGGATTCACAGGCTATGGAATGATGCTCGCGGAAATTGGATTGCCGCCGGGCGCGGAGGTGGATCGCGCGTCGTTGGAACTGGCGGCAAGCAAGGCGGGTTATGACATCAATCATTACGAAGTGCTGCCGGATCGCGTCGTGCTGTATTTGTGGCCGCGTGCGGGAGGCGTCAAATTCGCCTTCAAATTCAAGTTGCGTTATGGCGTGAAGGCGCTGACAACAGCTTCGATTTTGTATGACTACTACAATCCCGAAGCCCGCGCGGTGGTGGCTCCAACGCGGTTTGTGGCTCGGTAAATCAAATACAGCTCGCACGAAGTAGCTCTTACTTCGTGCGGGCCTTTGCCTCGAATTACGTTACTGATTACATGTTCCGCCCTTCGGGTCGAAGAGCGTGCCCCACACCTTAAAGCACGGAGCCGGACTCGCCGCGAAATCCGCTGGCAGCGTGGTGGCGAAAATCCCATCTTTGACGGTGGCATTCCCCCCCAGGATAATTTGAATCGGCATGTTAGGAGCCGTGTTTTGGGGAATATTCAGCATACGGAACTTCCCGCCCAGCCCATTGATAAAGCCTGAAGAAATCGTTTTGGGCATAGGGATCGAGTTGCCGTTCACCACTTCATTGACGAAATAGGTGATCGTCATTTGGGCATCGTACCCCGCGTCATTCTGGAATCTGATCTGACGCACATCGCTGTTCGTGGCATCACCGATGGAGTTATCGCAGTTGGAAACAACCGGATTGACCATCGTTCCCTCGACGCGATAGCACAGTTCGCCGCTAAAGGAAGCGGGTATGGTCGCAGTTGAAAATTCCGCATAGGTGTCGTTGCCTTGCGCATTAATGCCAGTACCTTTCAGAAACTTGATTTCAATCGGCTTTGGCGGTGCGTCTGGCGGGATTTCAAGCGTTTCACTTTGCAGAACCATGAGGCCTTTGGTTTTAAGCGTCTTCGCAACGCCCTGCTGATTGTAATAAGTCGCCGTCATCCTCCCGACAAACCCGGCATTGTTGAATATCTTGATTTTCCTGCTTGGTGGAGTGTCGGGGATGGGCGTGACCTCTGCCCGATTCCATCGTGCATCTTGCCGCACCCAAACGTAGGCATTTGACCAATTAATTTTCGTCCCGTCGGCGGAAATGGTTCCCGTCAGTCCGTCTGAGGTCGTTAGCGTATTGCCCTGGAGCACGGCGGTTGATTGAGCGCCGTAGCCATTATCAATCTTCACCTTGTCCTTGCCTCCTGCGACCTTAGCGGGTTTGTCATATTTTTCGCCTTTGTCGTTATACATCTCCCACCTTCCTTCCAGATTGAGAGTTTGTGCAAACGCTGAAAAGGTCAGCAGGAGTAGCCACAACAACGCGGTTATGGCATAGCGTTCTTTCGTGTATTCGCATTTCATAAACGTAGTTCCTCCGGCGTGAGATTGTTACGCACGTACTTAGGTGCAACAGTGGATTACTGACAAGGCCCGCCTTGAGCATTGAAGATCGTGCCCCAGGATTTGAAACAAAGATTCCCGTTGAAGCCTTCGGGAACTGTGGTTTCCAGGACTTTGCCTTTGGTCGTCCCGATGCCCTCAATGACCACGCTAATTGGCATGCCTTTGGCATTATCACGCGGGATTTCCAGCGTTTTTGACTGTCCGACAGGAATCGAAGGGGTTTGTAAGGCTTTCGCTATCGGAACCTGTGTGCCGCCAGCGTTTTGCATCACAAAATAAACCACGACCATCTTCGCTACATAGCCGGCCTGATTGCTAAAGGTGATAGACCGGGCGGCGGCTGGCAGGGGATGTTTCAAATGTTCACTGGCGTGCGGGCGCGGCTTGCTACCGGCAGCGGACTCACTCAGGAACGGACGACACATCGGATAATACGTTGGATCCAACAACAGCTTTTTCTCTTGAGGAAGAAAAGGGTAGTTATAAACGGAGCCGAGATCATTGCTTTTCTGCATAATCAAACTGGGGAGATTTCCGAGATCAACTTTTTGATTGGCAAAGCAGGTTTTGGCATCCGAGGTATGAAGCAAGCCAAAGGCATGCCCTAGCTCATGCGACCAACCGTGCAATTTTGATGGAAGTGTCGCGGGGTTTGTTTTATAGGCTTGATAGGCTTCATTCCAGAAGTTGCCCGTCATCTTGACGGTATTCCAACTGCCCCCGGCATCTCCGACTGTCCCCTCCAGAATCGCAAACACGACATTTTGATTGACCAGATAATCGTGAGCGAGAGTGGTTTTGATCAAATTCACATGGTTATTCCAATCTATCGCGCCGGCCGTATCCTGTGGACTGTTGACGGTTGTCACCAGCGGATTCTTCAGTGCAAAGGTCACGCCGAGTTGCTGATGGTAGTGGCGTTGGATGATCGCCATAATCGCAGCAATCGCCTGATTGGCATCCGGTTTGGCGGTTTGGCCTTTCGGAATCACATACAGGACTTGCAGAACTTTTGATTGTTGCGCCTGCGCCAGCCCCTGCATTAAAAACAAGGCCAGTGTTAGCACGATCAGCTTGACTACTACATTGCTCATAGAATGGCTTTCTTTCGGGAAGTTATGGGTCGCATTTTGTTCGAGTTTCATAGGTTCAATACCTCCAAGTTTGAGAATGCTTCGCTCCTGCGCAAATACAAACGGAGTTGTCTTTGCGGTTATTGTTCGAGGTTGGTGACCAGAATTGCTTCCAGTGCAGCTAAGTTATCTTTCAGCACAAAGTCGCACGCACCGGCTGACAAGGCTGCGGTGCGAATGTCGGCTTCGTCAAAGGCCGAAACCATACAAATATTGGCCTGCGGAAATTCGGCGATGATGGCGCGGGTCGCAGTAATGCCGTCCATTTCAGGCATTTCCCAATCCATCAGAACCCACTCGGGAAGATGTTTTCGATAAAGCGCAATCGCCTTGCCGCCATCCCCACATTCAAAAACTTCGTCAACTGAGGGCGGCAAATACTCCCGCAAAAGCAGGCGGACTGGTTGGTTGTCGTCCACGATTAACACTTTCATTTGCTCCATACCTAAAACGATGAGTTGCCGTAATTTCAGTTGGAAAGATAGGCTGGAACGAAAGAAGTTGGCATTCGTAGTTCCGCGTAAAAAACATACGTGGAACTACGTATTTCGACGGCAGGTATTAGATGGGTATTGAGATTAAGAAATAGTCTCTTTGAATGAACCACGGGGAGCACGGGGTTCACGGGGAGTATTACTTGATGAAAAGAGGTTTCGCCTTTCATAGCTTTCGGCACATTGTTCTTGCCCTGTGAACCCCGTGCTCCCCGTGGTTCCTTTTTTCCTGCAAGATAGTGCTTAGAACAATTCGGATTTGTGTTGCAGGGCGAATTTGAAAAGCGAATGACTGCCGTGAAGATGGAGTTTTTCGCAGATGTTGGCGCGATGTTTTTCCACCGTTCGCAGGCTGATGAAAAGCTGTTCGCCAATTTCTTTGCTGGTGAGATTTTCGGCAATGAGTTTCAAGATGCGGCGTTCTGTAGCAGTCAGGTCGTTGATCGTCGGTTGTTTCTCTGTGAGTTGAAAGGCCCGGCGGCTACGGTTGATGAGAAATGAAGTCAGGGCGTGGCTCGTGTAATGTTCGCGCTCGGCGACGGCTTTGATACATTCGACAATATCGCTCAAGGCACTATCTTTCAGGACAAACCCTTTTGCGCCAAGATCAATCGCTTCGTTGAATAAATCTTCATCGCGATGCACGGTCAGAAAAATGATCTCGGTGGCAAGTTTCTTCGCCTTTATTTCTCGCGCTACGTCAAAGCCATTCATGACGGGCATATCAACATCAAGAATTGTCACCGTTGGACGAAATTGTTCGATGGCGGCAATGGCTTCCTGCCCGTTTTTGACTTCAGCCAAAACAAGATAGTTGCTTTCTTCTTCAATGGTTTCCCGCAACCCTTTCCGCACAATCGGATGGTCGTCGGCGATGATGATTGTGATTTCGTTACTCATATCTTTTTATCGAAAAGACGGATTTCAACTTGAATCGCTGTGCCTTTGCCATTCTTCGATTCAATCAAAAGCTCAGCGTTTAGTAATTGCGCCCGTTCCTTCAATCCGACTAAGCCAAGGCCGCTACTGGCGTTTGTCGTATCAAATCCTTTCCCATTATCTTCAATCGTAATCCAGACCTGACTTTCTGTTCGTTTGATTTTCACCTTCGCATTTGATGCGTTGGCGTGTTTGATGACGTTGTTCAGGGATTCCTGAAGGATGCGATAGATACTGATTTCTTCGCTCTCGTTGAAGAGATTGTCAATCGAATCTATTTCGCTCTCAATTTCCACCACGTCCGAAACCTTTTTGAGCATCGCCGCAATCGCTTTGGTCAATCCCAAACGGTCAAGCAATTGCGGGCGCAGGTTGTTGGTAATCTCTCGCACTTCGTCCAACGCTTGCGCAGCCGATTCGGAAATATTGCTAAACTCTTTCGCCACTCGTTCTTTGTCATCGCCTTTTTTGATTCCGAGCGCCGCACGGTTTTTGATGACGACCAAATTCTGCCCTAACCCGTCGTGGAGTTCGGAGGCAATCCGTTTTCTTTCGGCTTCCTGCGATTCAATCAAGCGCCGCGAAAATAACGTTTTGGCCTCGGCAATTGCTCGCAAACGGGAAACGCGCGCGTGATACATCCACCAACTTAACCCCGTCACGGCCACCGCCAACAGTCCGATGAACCACAAGGTTTGATAGAAAAAGGGACGGACGATGATTTTTATAGCAGTACCTTCGTTGTTCCAAACGCCATTGGCATTAGCCGCGATCAGCCGAAACGTATAGCTTCCGGCGGGAAGATACGAATAATCTACGGTTCGCTTCGTGCCAGCTTCAATCCATTTTTCTTCCAGCCCTTCGAGTTTGTATTTGAATTTGATCTGCTCCGATTTTGTAAGACTCAACCCCGTGTATTCAATCGCAATGTTGGATTGTCCGGGTTGCAGTTCGACTTGCGCGGCGCGCCAATCAACCGGCTTTCGATCAATCGAAATATTTTCGATGACGACGGGCGGCGGATTTGGATTCACGGCCTCGGCTTCAGGGTCAATGATTACGACACCGCCCATCGTCGGAAACCAGAACTTGCCGTCTTTGGCTTTGATCGCCGCAGGCAGCCTGCCGCCGTTGCATTCGGCATTGAGCAATCCGTCTTTTTCGTCGTAAGAAACGCTGTTGAGTTTGGGAATTTTCCCCTCGGCAAAATCGTTGAGTTCCTGTTTGCTGACGCGATGAATGCCGCGATTGCTCGACATCCAAAAGTTGCCGCGTTTGTCTTCGAGGATGGCAAAAACGCCGTTATTGAACAGTCCGTGTTCGACGCGGTAATTGAAAAACTTGCCGCCTTTGTATCGCACCAAACCATCGCCATACGTCCCAAACCACAGCACGCCATCTTTATCTTTTCCATCAGGGTCTTCGTAGATCGCGCGGACAAATCCTTTCGGACTATCGGCCTCAGCGTTGTAGCTGATAAATCTGCCGTCTTTGAATTGTGCCACTCCCTCATACGTTCCTGCCCAAAGATTGCCGTTGCGGTCGAAGTGAATGGTGATGACTGCATTGTGCGGCAAGCCTTCGTTGGTCGTGTAATGCGCGATTACTTGGTCGTCTTTGTATTTGAATAATCCTTCGCTGGTAGCGATCCAGATATTTCCCGCGCGGTCGGCGGTAAAGTCGGTCGCTCCGTTTGGCAGCTCGTTTTTACCGATTCGTTTTACCGACGAAGGTGCTTCAAAGCGCCCGAATCCGCCTTCTCCCTGGTAGCCTAGCCAAACCCGTGCCCGGTCATCTTCCCACAAACCTCGCATATAAAGCGGAAAGGGAAATTTGGCGGAATACTTCAGCCCCAGATTTGTGATTTTCCCGCTTGCGTAACGATTCACGCCCTGGACCGTGCCGATAAAAATATCTCCGTTGGTGGTTTGGATGAGCGGATAGACTTCATTGCTGTTCAGTCCGTCTTTGACGGAGAGCGTCGTAATCAATTTTCGCCGCAAACGCCGTAATCCCGTAGAAGTCGCCAACCAAAAGTTGCCTTCGCGGTCTACGAGACTGGCGCCCGCGCCGACAGCTTCGTTCAACTCATAGGATGTGAATTGATTGTCTTTGCAGCGCACAAGCTGGCTCGGCTTGGGCACTGTCAGACCTGATAACAGAAACCAGAGGCTACCGTCGGCGTCTTCCTTAACCTGATTTGGATAGAGTTCAGTTAAGGCTGGGATTTCTTTTTTCGTAAAGATGGTGACTGTGCCATCTTGCAAGCGCCAAAGTTCAAAAGCAGGCGTTCTTCTTCTTACCCACAATGCACCGCGACTGTCTTCATAGGGGGCAAGACTGTTACCTGCGCCTCGTTCTTCCTGTGTCAGGTTGAGTGGATAGGTTGTGACTTGTCCGTCATGCTGCCGTGCAACCTGGTTTGCCCCAATCACCCATTTCGCGCCGGATTTCCCCCAATAAATCTGTTTCACATCCGCTTCTTTTTGTTCGGACGTAAGTTCAAATCGCTCGCCTTGCAGCGTGTAGTAACCTCTGGCCGTTTCAAAAAGCGCATTCCCTTTGGCATCACTCACAATTGCCGCAATCGGTTCACCTGAATTTGCAAAATCTGCATACGAATGGAAAACGCCATGGCGATAAACGGTTACGACGTAGTTTTCCGTATACGCATAAACCGCGCCTTCGCGGTCAGCGAAAAGACGCGAGAACCGATTATTGGTGATGCCTTTGGTATTGCCCTTGTCGAAAATCGTAAAGCGCACGCCGTCAAACCGCGCCAGCCCATCAAACGTGCTCAGCCACAAATACCCATCGGGCGTTTGCACGACACCTGTCACGGTGTTTTGTGGCAAGCCATTCGCCGTCGTCCAAACGTCAAACCCGTATTCCTGCGCGGACGCTACGGCTGAAAAGCACAACAAAAAAAGACACGTCAACGTTGTGTGCCAGCAGAAATTTCGTTTATCGCAATCGTTCATCGTTCGGCGGTGATGCAAGAGAGAAGGGGTCGAATACAAGGAACCGCGACGGCATTATACGGTTGGAACCGCAAGCCAAGGCAAGGATATTGTTTGTGGTTGTGTTTCAGCGTGAAGCTTACTCTTATGAAAGCACTTCTGTTGACCTAGCAAAAGCCTGCACCGCGTAGACGTGTGAGCGCTCTTACGCGGTGCAGGCTTCTATCTAAATTATCCTGACGAATGTCTTTATTACTTTAGCCCGGCACTCGATTTCGATATGGCGTGTGGTTTGACTTTTACATTCTCTGGTTTTGGAAGTTTCGCACGTTCCGCCGCAACCATTTCCGACAGTGAATTAGTATCTATGGCACCGGGAATGATCTGGTCTCCGATGATATAAGCCGGTGTCCCGGCTATCTCCAGCGAGGTGGCAAGTTTCGCATTCCGAGACAAGGCTTCGGCCATTTTCGCGTCGTTCATATCCTTTTGGAGTTGCTCGGCATTGAGGTTCAGCTTTTCTGAAATAAGCTTGACCGCTGCTTCGCCGACTTCATCGGTTTCTAACAGCGCCTGGTGAAACTCCAGATACTTTCCTTGCTGTTTTGCCGCCAAAGCCGCACGGGCAACGATTTCCGAGTTGGGACTCATAATCGGAAACTCTTTGTAAACGATTCGCACTGACTTATCGGTTGCCGTCAGACTAGCGAGATTCGGCAAGCTATTTCGACAATGGCCGCAGTTATAATCAAAAAATACCACCACGGAAACATCGCCATGGGGATTGCCAATCGTCGGTGAATCCTGATCTGAATAAATTTCAGACTTCAGTGCTTTTAGATTCTTCGCGATCAGTTCGCTTTTGGCTTTTTCTTCTTTGGCTTGCAACGCCTGCATCGCTTCCCGCAAAACTTCGGGGTTTTTCAATAAATATTCCCGCACAATTTTTTCGATGGCCTGCTTGGCAGCAGTTGCATCGGAGGTCGAGGGTTTTACTTTTTCCTGCGCCGAAACAGTAAAACCTGAAAGACACAAGACAGTCACTAGCGCGACAGATTGAAATAGAAAGTTGTATGTTTGCCTCATCATATTTTCCTTCATAGTTGATTTGAAAACGAGACGCTCAGACACAGTTCACTTTGAGCGTCTCGTTTATTCATGAACAATGCCTTTAATCACGATAACGAACGGTAACAGCGGGGAAAGGCGTGTCCAGACTGCAGACCGGATTGGTAAAGGCTGCCGCCACGCCAACCAGTCCCGACGGGTCTATGACGCTGATAATGGAAAGTACGCTCTGCGCTGTCTGAACGCCGCTCGGTGCCAGCATCAACGAGAGATTCACCCGCGCCCATTCCCTTTTTATCTGCTGGCGACCAATAGGCCCGAACCGATTGTTGATTTCCCGGTCAATTTCAGGGCTGGTGAGCGCCGCAAAATGCTTGGCGTATTGGTCGGAGTAGGAAGCAACGAGCCGTCCCCCCTGGGTGTAAACGACTCGGACTTTGTTGAGTTGGGTACCTGTATTCTTGACGTTGGTCAGGTTTTTCGACGCAGCTTCCACCAAATCTTCGCCAATAAATAACTTGGCTCGCGTAGCGGTCCGGCTCGCGCCGTCAGAGATAAAAGTCCCGCCTCGTTTCAATGCATTGTAGAGCTTGGTGAGCCGTCCGGCATCAGCGTTCTGCGCTATCGCCCGTGCGCTGTTAGGCGCGACTTTCAATACGCTGGGCGGGAGCGCGTTGCCACGCAGGGCTTTTAATTCAGCGAGATTTGTTTTGGCTGCGGTCCCCAGAGTGGCTATCGAATACACGGCGTTGACCACCGAATAGACCATCACCGCCGTCGTGACACCACAGGTTGTTTTGTCAATGGCGCATCCCGCCGCGCACGCCTCTGGCTGAGAGGTCGGGCAATTCTGGTAGCAGGTCGGGCCTTCGCCGTAAAAGCCACTTTTACATTGCGGATAACACAGCAACCCCTTCTGTTCCAGCCCGGCGGCACAGGTCGTGATGGGGACACCGACCCCGCGCCCGTAACTTTTCTTGGCGCAATCGGTGCCGGTATTCGTCAGGCCGTCGGGACAAATCGGGCTGCACACGCAACAGCCGACGGCCTGAAAACCGGCCTTACATTTGGGGTAATAAAGTGCTCCGTTCTTCTCGCAGCCTTGCGGGTTATCTTTTTCACAGCGTTGTTTTGCGCCGTCTAAATTAAACTCGCCGAACTTTAATGGATAACCAGCCCCGCGTCCGTAAGAGGCTGGCTTTTGACACAAGGCCCCGATGTCTTTGAAGCCTGCCGGGCAGTTGCTGTAACAGACAGGGCCAGCCCCGCCATAGCCAGCCTGACACGCCGGATAACAAAGCTGTCCGTCCTTGACGAGTCCGGCGGCGCAACCGAGCGTTTGGCCCGCGCCCCGGCCATAGCTGCTCTTGTAACAATAGGGAGCCATCTGCGAAGAGGTCTTATCCGCAATCCATTTCATCACCAGCGCCATATCCTGCTGCGAGACCGGGTTGTTGACGACCTCAACCTCAAGCGGGTCGCTTTCATCAGGCGTAGCCACCTCATCTGCCGGATCGGTATCGTAAATGGTGAAATCAATCTTGCGTACTCCGGCTGGCACGACGAAACCATTGCTTAAGGTATACGAGGGTTGCATGGGCAGCGGGACCGTGGCGCACTGCTGGAGCGCAGTTTGCTGGTCTTTGGTTTTGATTGCCTCTGTCCAGCAGTTAATCGTTTTGGTTGCGTTCGTCGTGCCTTTACACAAAGCGCGTAATGACTGTTGGGACCAGGCCATGTGATGCGGTCTCACGGTTTCATTGGGTGCCGGACGGTGTACGATAACTTTCCGCTGCAAACCATTCTGGCAATCTATTTCACTTTGCGTTAAGCCCCAGGGATTATAATCAGCTTGTGACACAAAGCACTGTTTCGGGATACCGGGGGCGGGGTCGCTGCCAAAAGCGGTCTTTGTACAGTCAAACCAATTAGTCGCTACTACATCTACCCATTTGCCGTTGGCCCCATACTTCACCATTTTGGTTCCAGTAAAATTACAGCGTCCGCCTTCGCTGGCGCACTGCGTATAATCCGGCGGTGCTTGCGCGTTTGCACTTACCTGCACAAACAGCAAGCCAATTACGAGCAACCCCAGGCACAGACTGAAGGCCGTAATATTTTTAATGTTTCGTTTCGTCATAGTGGATGTTCCTCTCGTTTCTGTTGTTCAGGAATCTCTTCGTCCAGGATAAATTTTTCCTTCGCAGTTACGGCAAATCGCCCGGCATCGCCAGTTGAATGCCGCCGCGCTGTTTGATGACTTCTTTGAGAACGGCGGGTTTATTGGTAATGATGGCGCGTACTCCCAAATCAAGGTAGTTTGAGAGAGAGCCGGGTTTATCTATCGTCCACACCGTGGTGAGCCTCGTCACACCACCTGCTTGCTGTTTCACGCCTTCAGAGATTTCTGAAAAGAAGGTATCGCCGAGGCATGACGTGATGCCTGTGCCATACGTGATTTTTGTACCCGGCGTGGTGGCTTGCAGTTTTTGCAGATTGGCAATAGTCGTTGTCACTTTGTTTTCAATGACTCGATCCATATCAATGCCGAAATACAGGCGGTCTTTATAGGCGGAGCTGGCGGCCCTTTTCGTTGCGGCTTCCAGATATTTGATCGCCGCCGATTTCGGCGCTCCGACCAGCACCATACCGCGATACCCTTTGGCAAAAAGCTCCTTGTTCAGCAAATCAATCATCTGGTTCCCGGCTTCGGCATTGGTACTTCCGTCTACTTTGCTGTCAATGTAGACCAGCGCCAGATTGGTCGTGGCAATTTTGTTGAGGAGCGTGGCGGGGATTTCTTTGGCTTCACAACTTTTCAGAGAAGAACAAACATTCCTGTTATCGCCACTGCCACCGCAGGAGCAGTCGCACGATCCACCATGTCGGAACTCCGTCGGTCGCCCTGTGGCATCGAATTGAATATCCACCTCAACCCCATTGGCACCCTCAGCAATCGCCCAATCCACGGCGGCTGTGGTATTGGTCATGTGGGCGATATTGTAAAATCTCTTTGCTGTTACTGAGGCCGGAGGTTGCCAGTTGATATTGGCATTGCGCGGTACGGTATCAGGGCCACGATAGCAACTGACGCCGGTGTTGGTGTAGCTGTAGGGGCATTCTTTATAGCAACGCGCGCCGCTTTTGAACTCACCTGCACCACAAGTCATCTTGTCCAACCCAAGCGTACTCGCAGGAAGAAAACAAGACACACCTGTGTTGGTATAACCCGCAGGACATTCCGTATAACAGCGAGCGCCTGATTTGAACTCCCCAGCCTTACAGGTCATGCTCCCCATGCCTTGCGTGCTCAACCCTTTTCCGCAATATGCGCCCATGTTTTTCCACCCCGGAGGGCAATCCGCCACCCGCGATGACATTGCCTTCGTATCCGGCCCGCGTCCACAAGTAGCTCCGTTATTCGTGTATCCAGCGGGGCAATCGGCTACCCGTGATCCCTGATTCGTTTGTGTATCCGCTGGGCGAGTACACATCGCTCCGGTGTTGGTGTAGCCCGTCGGGCAATTCTGAGCCCACGACGTGCCACTCCCAACAGCCAATAAAACGATGGCTAGCACTGCCATTACTGGGAGCGGTTGCCTGATGAATTGACTGAAGGTCAGGCATTGATGAGTTGTTTTTTCGATTGGTTCGCGGTTCATAAGTTTAGCTTCTCCAGAATAAGTATGTGTCGTGCAGCAACAGTGGATCACTGACAATTCCCGCCCTTCGCATCGAAAACCGTGCCCCAGGCTTTGAAGCAAAGTGTTCCGTTGAAGGCTTCTGGAACAGTGGTTTCCAGGACTTTGCCTTTGGTTGTCCCAACGCCCTCAATGACTACGCGAATCGGCATGCCTTTGGCCGTGTTGCGAGGAATCACCAACGACTTTGAGACACCCAGTGAAATAGAGGACGTGGAAAGGGATTTCGCCATCGGCACCTGCGCACCGCCAGCAATCGTTTCGGTCACAAAATAAACGACCGTCAGCTTGGCGGCATAGCCAGCCTCATTCTTGAATGTGATCGTTCTCTCTGCCTCAGGAGTCCCGTTGCTGCGCGGAGCAACGGGACTGGCATTAGTTGCAGGAACGACGGGGCTGGGATTGGCAGCGGGAATGACCGGGCTGGGATTGGCGACGATGGGAGGTTTGGGCACTCCCGTCGTGGTCGCAAGCAGCCAAATATTGAAGGACGAATCAATACCCCATTTCGTACTGATGGACGAATTAATGCCCACTTTCGTACTATTCGGTTCAACCGCATACTCAATGTATTTCTCCGCCAACCCCGTCGTATCCTTTCCAGCGACCCAGGAAGTCGGCGATTCCCTGACGAATTTTTTGCCGCTCTGATCCACAATGAGAAATTGATCCGGGTTGGGTGTGTAGATCACCTGTTTGGCGTTGAGCGCGATCAAAGTTGTCCACCCGGAACCAGTCCAGCGGGCGACAGCCCCATCACTCATGACAATCCAGACCTCGTTGCTGTTGGAAATGGCAATATCCACCGCAGTCGCGCCATTTGGCCCCGGCACCGGTTGCCACATTGCATTGACGCGACGATAAATCACTCCTGCCGAATTCACGATCCAGGGATTGCCCGAAGTATCCACTGCGATCCTGCGGGCGGCTCCACCAATCGTTGTCCAGCGTGATCCTGCCAACTTATGGATTTCGTAGTCATTCCCCACCGCATTCGTGCTGATGATCCAAACCTCACCATTTTTGGCATCAATATCTCTGGCGGCTCCCGGCATTTTGGTTTCCGAGGTCGTCGTCACAGTATTGCGTTTAGAGGCCGGGGAGGAGATCACGCGTTGACACGCCGCAATGCCTTTTTCCCAACTATTATGGGATTGAATCTCGCGCTGAAAACAGGCAATCGTGGCGTTCGCGTCAACTGTGTTTTGACAGAGTTTTGTAAGATTTCCGATACTCCAGTTCTTGTCGCCTGCCTGATTATAGGCAACCTTGCCTTGTGCTGCCTTGTAACAAGCCTGCTCCTCCGCTGTCGGTGCGGTGGCCGGTTGCGCCTGTGCCTGTCCCGTCAGAAATAAACAAGCCAGTATCAGCGCGCTGGTTGCGATTGAATTCCTGATCGCTTTACGTTCGGTCAGGAAGTGGTGAATTGTGCTTGCGGTTCGTTCACGGTTCATAAGTTCAGCTTCTCACTTGTGCTAGTTTTCAAGCAAAAATTCTCGCAGGCGACGGTAGCGCAACCAGCCGTGGTTGCGAGGCCCGGAGAGCGAATGCTTTCAATCGAAGGAATGGCGAGTTGAGCAACGCAACCATGGCTCGCTTGCGCTACTCCTGCTGAGGCGACTACTTCGCCTTGATCTTCCAGATGGCAAGGGCTGAATCAATCGCCCATTGCGTTCCGTCAATAGCAATCCTGGCGACTTTCATTCTGTTATCTTCGCACTTCATAGATGTGACTCCTCCGGTGTAAGAAAGATTCAGCGCGGGGTTCAATTTCCGGCGCTCAGTAAGGTTCGTAGCTCTTCCAAATTTTCTTTCAGTACGAATGCCGTCGCCCCGACTGCCTCGGCAGCGCGGCGCGTGCGGGCATCGCCGAAATCCGTGACCATGCAAATTTGCGCGTTGGGGTAAGTGGCCTTGATTTGCCGACTCGCCGTGAACCCATCCACGCGCGGCATTTGCAAATCCATCAAGACCCAGTGGGGGAGGTTTGTTTGATAGGCGGCAAAAGCTTCGTCGCCGTCTTCGCATTCGGTGATGACATCAACCACTTCGCTGATCGTCTCTCGAATCATCGCGCGCATCAGGGGGTTATCTTCAACGATCAGGATGTTCATTGTGACAGAGATTGTCGTGGATTTATGGAAGGCTGAAAATCCGTGCAACTACGGTTTCTTCTCCGTAGTTCTACGGATGGTGAGGTTTGAACAGGAATCGGTACGGTACGACGAGCGGTAGCGAGTTGGTCGTGCGGGCACCCGGTCGCTACCGCTCGCGGTACTGCACCGACTCGCTTTTACGCTTCGAGATTTCCTACATTTTCTGCCGCAAACTTCATCAGCGCGTGGCGTCCTTTGAGATCAAATTTTTCGCTGATGTTCAGCCGATGTTGTTCGACGGTGCGCACGCCCATATTCAATTCAGCCGCGATTTCTTTGTTCGTTTTGTAGGCCGCAATCAGTTTTAGGACTTTGCGTTCAGTGAGGGTGAGATGGTCAAGCTGTGAAGCTTTGGCAGGAGCGGCTTGCACCTGGCGAATGCGCTTGAGCAGGAAGCCGGTCAATTGCGGACTGATAAATTCTTCTCCGTTGACGACCGCGTTGATGCAATCAATCACTTCTTCAGCGGCGCTGTCTTTGACCAGAAACCCTTTCACACCCAAATCCAGCGCGGCGTTCAGGAATTGTTCATCTTTGTGCATCGTCAGGAAAATGAATTGCAGCGTCAGTCCTTTTTCACGAACAGCCGTCAGCACGTCAAAGCCGCTCGCCTTCGGCATATCAATATCCAGCAGCGCGACATCGGCCTGACAATGCAACAACCGCTCAATTGCTTCCGCGCCGTCTTTGGCTTCGCCCATGACTTCCATATTCAGTTCGAGCGCGATCAATTGTCGCAAGCCACCACGAAAAATCGGGTGATCGTCAGCGATGAAGATTTTGATTTTTTCCGTCATTCCTTGTCCCTCGGAATTTTCACCATCACCGTCGTCCCTTTGCCTGCTTCGGAGGCAATCGAATGCGTGCCGCCCAGCATCCGAACGCGCTCGGCTAAACCAATCAATCCGAACCCACCCGATTGCGAATTGGCAGAGGTCTCCAATTCCGCATTCCGCATTCCGAAATCCGCAATCGCGAACCCGCGTCCGTTGTCCTGAATCCGCGCGGTGACTTGCGATTCGGTTTGCACGATGTTGATTTCAACGGCAGTCGCAAGGGCGTGCTTGATGATGTTGTTCAGGCATTCCTGAATCACGCGGTAAAACGTCACTTCGTCATCTTTGGAAAAGACTTCGTCATACAACGCGACCCGCGCATTGATTTCCAAGTCGGTTGCCTCGCGGATTTTTTCAATCATCGCTTCGATGGATTCGCGCAGCCCCAAACGTTCAAGATGATACGGGCGCAGGTTGTAAGCAATGCTGCGGACTTCTTCTAACGCCTGCCCGGTGGCACGGGAAATTTCTTCCAATTGCGCGGTCACTTTCTCTTCATCACTTGCCATGCGCTTGCCAATGACCGTGCGATTTTTGATGACCAGCAAGCTTTGCCCCAGGCCATCATGCAATTCGGCGGCGATGCGTTTGCGTTCTTGTTCCTGCGATTCAATGAGCCGATGAGCATATCTGCGCTGCGCTAGTTTTTCTCGTTCCAGCGTGGACACACGCCAGCGGTAAAACAAAAATGCGGCTCCGGCGATTCCCAATAAACTCAACCCGATAAACCACCATCTTTGCCAGAACGGTGCAGTGGCGCGAAAGGTGAAGCTTGCGCCTTGCTCGTTCCACACGCCGTCACTGTTGGCCGCGATGACTTTGAATTTGTAATCGCCCGGCGGCAGGCTTGTGTAAAAGGCACTGCGGCGCGTCCCTGCTTCAATCCAATGCGTGTCATAGCCTTCGAGCTTGTATTTGTATTTCATCTTCGTCGGCTGGATATAACTCAATCCAGCGTAGCGAAATTCGACGTTTCTCACACTCGGCGGAATTACTAGCGGAACGTTCGGAGCAATCGGTTGCTCGTCCACTAAAACCTTTTCGAGTACGACAGGAGGTGCAATGCGGTTGGTCTTGATGTTTTTCGGGTCAATCACGGCTGCGCCAGCGGTCGTCGAAAACCACAGCTTGCCGTCCCGCGTACGCAGTGCTGAAGGTTTGCCTTGGTTGGTTTCGCTTTTGCGCATGCCGTCCTCAGCGCCATAAACAATCGAATGGATGCGGTTGATGCGCCCTTCCGCAAAATCGTCCAGTTCCTGTTTCGCCACGCGAAAAATTCCGCGATTGCTGCCCATCCACAGATTGCCCAGACCGTCGTCGAGCACAGCCCACTGCACGTCATCGAAAAGCCCGTCTTTGCTGGTATAAGTCGTGAGCTTGTCACCTTTCAGTCGCATCAATCCCCGCCCCCAGGTGGCGAACCACAAAACACCATCGTCGTCTTCGTGAATGTCCTGCACGTTGGAAACACTCAAGGGGGCGGTCGGATAAGCGGTGTATGCGTTGCCCTGGAAATAGCCTGTGCCGTGGTTCATGCCAATCCAAATGCGCCCGCTGCGATCTTCAAGAATATCCACAATGGTTTTCGTGCGATATGCATCGAACTGCGCCAGCGGAACAATTTTCCCGCCGACCGACTGCTTCAATCCTGCATCTGTACCGAACCAGAGCGTCTGGTCGCGTGCCTCATAAAAAGAGCGGCCAAAAATTTGGGACATGGCATCACCGAAAAAGTGCGCCTGATAGCGTCCGTCTTTGAATCGGATGATTCCGTCGCGGGTGCCAAGCCAGAAAACCCCGGACTTATCTTGCCCGATCATCCGAATTCGATTGCTGAGTGGATCGCCGGCAATCGCATATGTCTCAACATGACCATCGTGCAAAATGCTCAAGCCCCCCGGATTGGTGCCAATCAACATGCGTCCGTCCTGTGCCTCAAAAATCGCGTACACGGCGGCCCCTAACAATCCTTCCGGCGGGCCGAAAACGGTAAATTTACCGTCGCGCAGACGATGCAAACCGAAGCCATCAGTGCCAATCCAAAGGCTGCCTTCTTTATCTTCTAACAGCGCAAGGATCGCGTCGTTCTCCAGTCCTTCGATGTCTTTGACGGACTCGATTTTCCCGTCCACCATTCGACTCAAACCGCTTTCTGTGCCAATCCAGAGAATCCCGTCACGATCTTCCAGCAGGGAGCGAACGTAATTGTTGGCTAATCCCTGTTTGGTCGTGAATTGCGTGAATTGGCCGTCTTTGAAACGATTCAAGCCATTGCCTGTGCCGACCCAAAGATTTCCAGCACGATCAAAAAAAAGAGCACTGATAAAGTTATCCGACAGTCCATCAGCGGTGGTGTAATGCGAAAACTTGCCGTCGCGCAGCAGGTTCAAGCCATTGGCGGTGGCGATCCACAAATTCCCCTGCTTGTCCGAAATAGTGGCTTTGACTGGATTGGCTGAAAGGCCATCTTTGGTGGTGAAAATCTGCCCCTGCTTGTCTTTGAATTTGACCAATCCATGAATGCTGTCCTTTTCGCTGCCTGTACTGTAGCCGAGCCAGAGATTGCCCGCCGCGTCCTCAGAGAAACGTTTGACATCAGCATTCGGCCACAAGCCATTTTCTTTCCCGAAAAAATCGAATTTGCCAGCCCGGTAGCGCAGCAGTCCGCTTGCGCCAATCCAAAGATTTCCTCGACTGTCAGCAAAAAGGCCGTGAATGAAACTCGTGCGAAATTTATCGGTATTGCGCGAATCAAAAACCGTGAAGCTCACGCCATCGAACCTCACCAACCCTTCCTGCGTGCCAAACCAGATGTAACCGACGCTGTCTTGCACGATGGCACTGACTTCGTCCTGCGGTAGTCCTTCGCTCGTTGTCCAAACATCGTGGATGTATTGGGTCAACGCTTTGTGCGGGTCTAACGCCCAACTGTCAGCCGCGCTCCCAAATATCATCGCGCAAATGAATACGAAGCCGACGAACCATCTGAGAAATTGAGGCTGGGTTGAGAGATTACACATCAGTCAGTTTTCTGGTGGTTACAATGCCTGTCCGACAACACACATCAATCTGCCCACGTATCGTTCGTGACCACGCTCTTTGCGATAGCTGAAAAACAAATCGTTGCGGGCAACAGTGCAGAGCGCACTGTCGTAAATGTTTTCGGGCTTCATCCCCGCATCAATCAATTGCTGCGCGTTGCAACGGTTCAAATCAATGTGGCCTTTGCCGTTTGGTTGTTCGTGGGAAATCAGCGCGTCGGCGTAACTGAATTTGCTGCGAAATTGTTCGAGCACTTCAGGGCCGACTTCAAAGTTTTCGGCGCAAATCGCGGGGCCGAGCGCGGCGTGCAAATCTGCGGGACGCGAATCGTAGGCTTGTTTCATGCGCTCAACCGTGCGCATGACGATTTCTTGGTAGGTTCCGCGCCAACCTGCATGCACACCGGCAAAGGCGCACGTGCGCGTGTCCACAAGCACAATCGGCATACAATCCGCCGTTTGAATTCCCAAGAGCAGATTCGACAAATTCGCGGTCAGGGCATCGCCCGGCTGCGGATCGCTTTGCGCGTCTTCTTGATTTTCAATTGAACGCACATCCGCCGAATGAATTTGTTTGGCGGTGACAAGCGTTGCTTGTGGCAAACCGACTGCCGCCTTGAAGCGATTGCGATTGGCAACCATTTGTTCGCGCTGGTCAGCACTGAAATGACCGAGTGTGAATTCGTTAGATTCGGTTGCCTGTCGCGTGCTGAAGGCATTGATGAAACCGAGTTGTTCCATCGGTTCGCAGACCAAATAGGTCAGATCGTTGGTTTGACGAAAGGTGAAATGGTTCATAGCTCAATTGCGCTTCGTGTGCGCCTGTGGTTCACTTTGCGACATTCATTTCAGAAATTCAAGGAGAGCAATTGTGAACCGGGAAACGATCACCTACGAACAATTCACCAAAGTCATTGACCACTCGTTATTGCAACCGCAATTGACCGAAGCCGATGTTATTGCGGGCTGCGAAATTGCCAAACAATACGACACCGCGTCAGTTTGCGTGAAACCGTACCACGTCAAACTTGCCAAACATTTGCTCGACGGAACAACGGTTGTTGTCTCGACTGTGGTTGGCTTTCCGCACGGCAATTCGACGATTGCGACGAAGCTGGCCGAGGCGAAAGAAGCGTTGGAAGACGGCGCGACCGAACTCGATATGGTCATCAATTACGGCGAATTACGTTCGGGGCATACTGAGTATGTCGCGCAAGAAGTCAAAGCGATTTGCGACCTCGCGCATTCATACAATGCCAAAGTCAAAGTGATTTTTGAGAATGCGCATCTGACCGATGAGCAGAAAATCGCGGCCTGCAAATTCTGCGATGAAGCTGGGGCCGATTGGGTCAAGACTTCGACGGGCTTCGCTCCGACAGGCGCGACTGTCGCGGACATCAAGCTGATGCGCGCGAACGTCAGCGACAACGTCCAAGTCAAAGCCGCGCACGGCATTCGCACGTTGGCAGCGGCGCTGGAAATGATTGACGCAGGTGTGACGCGCATTGGTGCGACGGCCACAATTGCGATGTGCGAAGACTTCAAAAAATGGCGCGCGGGCGAATTGCAAATCGAGAAGGCTGAGCCTGCGGGCGGATATTAAATCGTAACCACGGGGAGCACGGGGAACACGGGGATTTTTGGACAGAACTTCCAGGATTCACAGGATGATGATTGCGTAATCTTGTCAACCTTATTTCATTCCTCCCCGTGTTCCCCGTGCTCCCCGTGCTCCCCGTGGTTAATTCCAAACTATGACCAACACCAAAACGCTGCAAGTTTCGTGTGTGCAAATGCACTGGGCGAAAGACCTCGCCTTCAATCTCAAAACCACGCTCAAATACATTCCGGCAGCAGCAGAATACGGCAGCCGCGTCGTGCTATTTCCCGAAGCGAATTTGACGAGTTACTACTTTCCATATCTCATCAAACTCAAACCCGCCGCGATTCAAGATGCGTTGCGACAAGTGCAGGACACTGCCGCCGCACACAACATCTGGGTCATCGCCGGCACGATTCAGAAGACAGCGCGCAAGTTTTTGAATCTGATGCACGTCATCAATCCTGAAGGAGCAATCGTTCACGAATACGCGAAAGTGAATATGGCCGGGCGTGACGAAAAGAAATATTGTCGCGGCGGCAACAAGCTTTCGTTGTTCGAGATTGACGGCATTCCCTGCACGACGGTGATTTGCCGCGATGGTCGCCATCCTGAGTTGTATCGCATTCCGGCGATGGCGGGTGCGCAGATTTTGTTTCAGCCGTCGTGCAGTTCCGACGAAATCGAAGCCGTGACGTGGAAGCGAACTTCCGGGCGCGCACAACAACCGGTCGGTCCAAACTCGAAAATCTTTCACTGCGTAGCGAATACGATTGGCGAATCACCCGATGGCAAACAAACTTCGAGCGGCGCATCATTCATCCGAGAGCCGAACGGCATCCCACTCGCCGAAGCCGGGTTTTATCAGGAAGAAATGATTACTGCCGTGTTGGATTTGTCGCGCGCAGATCGGTCGTACGTGTTGGATAGTTTGCAAAATCCCCCATTTTTAGTGAGCTATTGGCAGCAGATGATGGCCGAAGTGAAGCGACGTGCGGATGAAAAGCCAGAATAAGGCTTCACCTCAAATCAAAAGGCAAATATCAAAAGTCTATTCTGATGCAAAGCCATTTTTTCAGGTTTCTAAAACCATTGTTGTTACCGAAGGCAAAACAAAACGAATAATAAAGTGCCGCCCTTTTGCCGTCAGTTGCGACTGTTTGAGATTTGCCTTTTGCCTTTTGATTTCATGAGAAAACCCTATGGGATCAGCATTCACCGAAATCGCAATCGTATTTGTTTTGTTACTCATCAACGGCATCTTTTCGATGTCGGAGCTGGCTATTGTTTCGGTACGCAAAGCCCGCTTGCAAAAGCGCGCAGAGCAAGGTGATGGCAAAGCACGTGCGGCGCTTGAACTCGCTGAGCAACCGAATGATTTTCTGGCCACGGTGCAAGTTGGCATCACGCTCGTCGGCATTCTCGCGGGTGCGTTTGGTGGTGCTTCGCTGTCGGAAAAACTGGCGGTGCTGCTCAAACAATATGAAAGTATCGCGCCCTATGCAGATAACATTGCATTCGGGTTGGTTGTGTTGTGCATCACCTATTTTTCGTTGGTGATTGGCGAATTAGTGCCGAAGCAGTTGGCCTTAAATCATGCGGAAGCGATTGCGCGCGCGGTGGCGAATCCGATGCGTTGGATCGCCAAAATTTGTTCGCCTGCCGTGCGATTGCTCAGCGGTTCGACGGATGCGATTCTGAAACTCTTTGGCATCAAACCTTCGGATGATCCGCTCGTCACCGAAGACGAAGTGAAAATTATGGTGCGACAGGGCGCACAATTCGGCGTCTTTGAAGAAGCCGAACGCCACATGGTCGAAAACATTTTTCACATGAGCGATCAACGAGTGCGCGCTTTGATGACCCCACGCCGCGACATCGCTTTTCTTGACCTGAACGACTCGCCCGAAGAAATCCTTAATACGCTCAAAGAAAACGGCTACTCACGCTATTTGGTGTGCCGCGATGGTTTGGATAATGTGGTCGGAATGGTGCGCGCCAAAGATTTGCTGAAAGAGCAACTCACCAACAACAGCTTCAATCTTGAGACAGGGATGCGACAACCATTGTTCGTACCGGAATCCATGCCGGCGCTGAAGGTGCTGGAAAATTTTAAGAAGACAGGGATGCACCTAGCCGTAGTGATGGATGAATATGGCGGCACGTTGGGGTTGGCGACGCATCACGACATCCTCGAAGCGATTGCGGGCGATATGATGTTGATTGACGAGCCGGATTATCAACCCGTGCAGCAACGCGAAGACGGTTCGTGGATTCTGGACGGCACGCTGACGATTCACGATGTCAAAGAAGTGTTGGAGTTGAAAAAGCTACCCGGCGAAGAGCGCGGCGAATATCACACCTTGAGCGGTTTTGTGATGTACAAGCTGGGACGTATCCCAAACGAATCTGACAGCTTTGAATTTGGCGGCCTGCGCTTTGAAATTATTGATATGGATCAACGCCGCGTGGACAAAGTAATGGTGCGTCCTGTTGAGTCGGAGTGAATCTGATGAAACTTGGAATGGTCAGTGCCGCATGACCAAATTTATCCCCCCAAAGAACACGAAGACCTCGCGTTTGAGAAGCCCAGGGAACTGGTCAACCGTGGCTTTCTGCTTGGGCTGGAGGTCTTACAGCCGGATGTCCACTAGAAAATTTGTTTTGCCAGAATGGGTTCTTGTGGTAAGAAAAGGCGCTTGGAGGACGTAGCATGTCGGCACAGCCAGCTCAGGAAGTACAATCCGTAGACGTTTTATTAGTGGATGATGATCGCACTGGCTTGATGATTTTATCTCGGAGTCTGGAGCGCGCGAATTTCAGTGTAATGACGGCCAGTAGCGCGACCGATGCGTTGGAGACCCTCAATACATTTCGCCCGGAAGTTATTCTGGCCGATGTGACGATGCCGGGAATGGATGGGTTTGAATTCTTTCGTAAAGTGCGAGCCAAAGGATTAGTAGATGTCCCCTTCATTTTCTGTTCGGGGCGGGATGGCGCGCTGGATCGCATTTTGGGGTTGCGAATGGGGGCTGACGATTATCTGGTGAAGCCGATTGTGCCGGAAGAGGTTGTCCTCAAGGTCCGCTTGCAAATTACCAAGGTGCAATACCTGCGGGCGCTCAAAGCGGCGCTGGAAAACAAAGATTCCAATTCCGTGATGCGCGGAAATTTTGGCGGCATCAGCGTGTTGGATGTCCTGCAAACCGCGCGAATGTTGGGGCAGGGCGAATATGCCGTTCGTTTCGACACGGACGAGGATAGCGGTTCGGTCTACCTTAGTAGTGGGCGCGTTCTGCATGCAGAAACAGGTTGGTTTTCCGGCGAAAAAGCCTTTTCGCGTCTGCTGCAATGGGAAAAAGGCAGCTTTGATATTGAGAATCGGCCTTATGATGACGAACCCACAATGTCAGGCGGATTGGAAGAATTGATGCTGGATCACCTGACACAAATTGACGAAGTACACGTCCTGCGTGAGGACCTCCAAGCCAAAGGAAATTACTTCAGCGTTGATGTTGGCGGCGAGTACCTCAATGAAAAAGAAATCATTGTGTGCGACTTGCTCGAAGGCAACTCTTCACTGGATAAGATTTTTGATGGCTCGCTCATGAGCGATAAAGACACTGCCGAAACCTTGCTCCAGCTCATCGAAAAAGGCACCGTCAAAGCTACCAAATCATAAGCTGAACATCGTCCTTCAAAGACTCCCAGACTCTTTTATTTCCAACGTTCCCTGATCTGCATTCATTGTCGCCAATACGCCGAGCGGCAAGGTCAATTGATCGTCGGTGTGTCCGAACGTCAAGCCGTAGAACACCGGCACGGTCAGCGGTTTCAGCATTGCATCCAGCACTTCACCCAGCGAAAAATTCGAGCCGAGCGAAGGTTTAAAATCGCTGGGCGCGCAATCCACGCATTCCCCCACAATAATGCCGACGGCGTCTTTGAATTTGCCTGCTAATCGCAACTGCGTCAGCATTCGATCCATTCGATATGGTTCTTCGCCGATGTCTTCCAGCAATAGGATTTTGCCGCGACAGTCAATTTCGTAAGGCGTTCCCATCAACGTCGAAATCAGTGTCAGATTGCCACCAATGATCGGCGCGGTGGCGGTGCCCGAACGAATGGTGCGGATCGGATGATGGGGGCGGATTGGATTATTTTCCGGTGGATTCGATAACACGCCGAGCGGTTTGTGGTCGAACATCGCGCGGCGAAAATGCTGCTGCGTGTAATCCGTAAACTCCGACAGCATATTCGGCCCGTGAAACGTCACGAGACCCGCGTATTTATTGATTGCCAGGTGTAGGGCCGTGATGTCGCTGTAGCCCAAGAAGATTTTTGGATGGCGGCGGATTAAATCGTAATCAATGCGATCCAGCAAATGCTGCGAGCCATAACCACCGCGCAGCGCAAAGACGGCATCTACTTCTGCATCCCGAAACATCGCGTGCAAATCATCCAATCGTTCTTCAGGCGAGGAGCCAAAATAACCAGCGCGGCGTCCGACATTTTTGCCGACTTTTACTTTGAAGCCAAAAAACTTGAGCGCCCGATCCGCGTTGGCTAAGGCGTCGGGATTGGTTGTGGGGGTTGCCGGCGAAATCAGACCAATGGTTGCGCCGGGGTTGAGCTTGCGCGGTTTGATCAGCGATTTGGTTTGCGCTTGTGTGGTGCCGATTGCTATTGCCGCTCCGGCAGCGGTGAGAAAATTTCTGCGGTTCATTTGCGATCCTCGAATGAGTTGGTGTAATTGTTCGTACAACATGAAACCCAAAACTAAAACATCTGAATCAGGATTGAAAGAGCGGTCATTGGCGTCGGGCGTCGAAGTCAAATCTTCGTCCATTGATGGCAAAGGGTGTTACGCCACGCACTCATTTCGTAAGGGCCGAAAAATCAGCGAATATGTAGGTGAGCGGATTTCACGCCATGAAATCAAGCGCCGCTTGCAAGGTGCGCAGCGCATTCATATTTGCGCGATTGATTCTTATTGGGCGATTGATGGCAGCGTCGGCGGCAACGGCACGCAATATATCAATCACTCCTGCAATCCCAATGCCTTTATCAAAATCATCAACGGGCGCATTTACTTTTACGCGCTTCGTGATATTGCGCCGAGCGAGGAAATCACCGTGGATTACATTGCCTCGTGGCACGATGACGAAACCAAATGTTTTTGTAACGCCCCGAATTGTCGTGGGACGATCAATAAAATCCAGGGAAGATCAGGATCATCGTAGCCGTTGAATGATCGCTCGTGGTAGACCGCTCAATTTCTCCCGACTTTTCCCGACTTTTCTCAACTTCTCTTGTGATAAGATCGCGCCCGACTACTCCCGCCTTTGATCTTGCCCTCATCATTTTGAATTCAATGAAACGTGAATCGCATCTTCGCGCGTCCACGCGCCCAGACGGTTTGGTGAACTCTGCTTTGACGGCGACGGCTGGTGTGATGATAGGGGTTGTGATTTTGGCCGCCATCTTTTTTTCGTATCGAGTGCAGGATGTCGGGCAATTGTCGGCTTTGCTGCACGAGTTTTTCACCTCAATGGGGCGTGAACAAATTGTGCAATGGTCAACGTTGGGCGGCAAGGTCGCGGCCATTTGTATCACGGGTTTCATTGTTTGCTCGTGGTGGGGCTTGGGTGTATTGGTCGAGCGTTGGTTGAAACTCGAAATCAAATCGCGGGCCTTGCGCGTTGCATGGCAAACGGCGATGGGGGCAAGTCTTTGGTCGTTACTCTGGTTTGCACTTGGACTCGTTGGCCTGTTCCGCCAATCCATCGCGGTGGGGCTTTTGCTGGCGGGAATGAGTTTCGTTGTCCTTGCCATTAGGCCTGCTGTCAAAGATTGGTCAGGGCGCGAAGAGCGTGATCAGGATTGGCTCTGGCGAATCAGCTTCACCGTTATAACCTTGATAGGTTTGCTGGCGCTGCTTGCTGCTCTGGCTCCGTCCACGGGCAAGGATGCGTTGGTGTATCGGTTGGCGGTGCCGAAGGCGTATTTGGCAGCGGGCGGGATTGTGGACGTGACCACGAATGTGTATGGCTATCTGGCGTTTGGCGCAGAATTAAATGGCGTGTGGGCGATGTTGCTGGGCGGTATTTGGAGTCCGGTTGTGGCTGAGGCGGCATTTGGTGCGATGTCGTTTGCGTGGTGGCCGCTGCTTCTATTGGCCACATACGGCTTGGCGCGAGAGCTATCGCTGAGTCGCAGTTGGGCGTCTGTCGGCACGGTTTTAGTCGCGGCCATTCCCAGTATGTATCAAGTCGCAACGAATGGGTATGTGGATCACTCGCTGGCTTTATTTGTGTTATGCGCAGTGTACGCGGCGGGCAAATGGTGGACCACGCCAAGTCGTCAGAGCCTGTTGAGCTTGAGCCTGGCCTTAGGTGGTGCGCTGGCCGTGAAGTTTATTGCGCTGTTTGCATTCTTCCCGCTATTCATCGTCGTGCTATTCAAAGCGCGCGCCACTCAGCAGGATAACGCCAAACAAGTGAATGCTATTTTGCTGCGCGGCTGCGCGGCGTTGCTGTGCGCCGGTTTGCTGGCAAGTCCCTGGTATTTTCGGACCTGGATGCGAACCGGCAGCCCGGTCTATCCGTTTTACGCACATCTTTGGAATGGAAGTTCGCCGAACTGGGACGCGGACCGCTCTCGCCTGTTTCAGATGTGGGTATCACGTTACGGCGGCGATGAAAAAAGTGTCGTGGATTATGTTGTCGCTCCGATTCGACTGTCGTTGACTGCACAACCGGAGTTTTCTGCGCAATATGACGGAGTGTTAGGCATTTCATTTCTACTCGGCTTGCCGTTATTGCTGTGGGGGTGGCGGCGATTGGGATTGGTTACAGAAGTGAAGATTGCGGTCGCGGTCGCGGGCAGTTGGTATTTGTGCTGGTTATTTTCAAGTCAGCAAATGCGCTTTCTGCTGCCTTGTTTTCCGTTGCTGGCGGTGGCGATTGTGGCGGCGGCGAGCAAGCTTCCCGCCCGTGCTTTGCAATGGGCAATGCTGGCAAGTGCGATGCCCGGCGTGCTGGTGATCCTGGCTTGGTTCCTCGAACAAAATCCTTTGCGTGCGGTGCTGGGCGGGGAAACGCGCGAATCCTATCTGACGCGCCGCTTGGATCACTATCCGTACTACCAAATCATCAATCACGAATTGCCCACCAATGCGCGGGTGTGGCTGATCAATATGCGAAACGATACGGTGCATTTGCAGCGCGATTACTTTGCAGATTACATCTTTGAGGATTACACGATTACCAGGTTGGTGAAGGCGTCGGCGAACGTTTCGGAGCTACGAATGAAAGTCAAAGAAATGGGCGTCACACACATTTTGTTGCGGCAGGATGTGATTTTCGATTACGCCCGCACACCCATCGTGGATGACCGAAAATCTGAGACGGAAAACCAGGCTAAGCTGCAATTGCTGAAATCGTTTTTGAGTGAAGGCACGAAAGTTATCAAACAGGATGCGAAATTTTTGTTGGTCACCTTGCCTCAATGATTGGGGGCGCTTTTTCGTTGCTCCATCAGGCCATTGATTTCGCCGCCCACTAAAATCGCAATGCTCGTCAAATACAGCCACAACATCAACACGATCACGCTGCCCAATGAACCATAGGTTAAGGTGTAATTGGCTATGCGTGAGACGTACCATTTGAAGGCGTAGGAAATCAGGAGCCACGACACTAATGCGAAGATTGCGCCCGGTGTCATCCATCGCCATTTCATTGGACGATTCGGCGCACTGAAGTACAGCAGTTCCAACCCGAACAACACAAACAACGCCATTGTCGGCCATTGCAGAAGCGTCCAGCCAGTACGGAACGCGTAGCCCAGATGATATTCGTTGGTCAGGAAGGTGCCGAAGTTGCCTCCAAAAAATACCAGCGCCAAGGCCGTAATAATCAGGATTGAGAAGCCAAAGGTTAGCGCAATTGCCAGCAACCGATCTTTCCACCAGGCGCGCATGGTCTTCACGCTGTAGGCCACGTTGAGCGAATAAATCAGCGCGTGGAGTCCTGATGACGCGGCCCACACAGTTGCAATCAATCCGAAGCTCAACAGTCCGCTGCGTTGTCGTCGCGTGATTTCCAGCAACGTTTGACGCACCAGCACAATCGCCGTGGTTGGCAGCACCTGGCTTAGGTAATCAATCATCCGGTCCAGCAGGTACGGAATCGGCAGATAGCCGACCAGGGCCGCCAAAAAAATCAGCATGGGGAACAAGGCAAACAAAAAGTAAAACGCCAATTGTGCGGCGTGGCCTAACACATCGTCCTTGTAACATTCGTCCAGCAGCGTGATGAGCCAGTGTCGTTGGGGCGCTGATTGTTGCGGTTTGGAATCCACCTCGTTGTTGTAGCAAAAAAAGAGGCGAGAGTGAATGCCACTCTCGCCTTGTGATGTGAAAGTTTACTTTTGACCTGTCGTTAGAACGTGTAGCGCAGACCAAACGTAATGCGGCGATTGCCGCCGTTGGTTGCCCATTGGTTCAGGAAGTTCGCGCCGGAATTGATTGCCGTGTTCGGCGTTCCGAAGTTGCGCGTGTTGGTCAGATTGTAGAACTCCGCCCGGATTTGCAGATTGTGCCCTTCGATAATCTTCGTGTTCTTGAGCACGCCGAAATCGAAGTTGCCAATGCCATCACCGCGCACCGTGTTGCGTCCGACATTGCCAACGCGTTGCCCGGCTGTCAGCGCCGTGAAGAACGGATTCGGTTGATTGGCAGTGCGTGCCGCTTGTACGGCGTTCCACAGGTCAATGATGTTCTTGTCGGAAACGCTCACGCCCGCCACTTGATTCGGACGAATCGCGTTACCGACCAGCGCATCAATGCCTTGCAGCACGCCCGCCGGATCTGCGCCATTCAAAATCGTGAACGGCGTGCCGCTTTGGAACGTCAGGAACCCATTCAATTGCCAGCCGCCGAGGATGTGACCGACTGCGCCTTCCTGAGCACTGAAGAATGGCAGTTGATACACGAAGTTCGTGGTGAAGCGATGCGGACGATCATAGCTCGAACGCGCACGATCACCGCTCAGGTTGTACGGGTCTTGTGCGACGGCGACTTCGCCCTGCGGTTGCGGGTTAAAGATTTCCGACGCGTTGTCAATGAAGCTGCTCCAGGTGTAATGCACGCCTGCGCTGAAGTTCTTGCTCAAGCGTTTGTCTAAGCTCACCTGCATTGAGTGATAGATGGATTGCGCGCAGTTGCAACGCAACCGTTCGACACCGCGCGTCAAATCCACCCGGCGCGGTTGGTTCGTCAGTGTCGTGCCTGCCGGATTGTAAAGAAACGCTGCGTCAGTGCGGCTCGTGCGTTCCCGCACGACAGGATTACCATCCACCGTTTGGAACAGCCCGTTACCTTTCGTGCCGACCCAGCCGACGCGCAGCACCACGTCTTTGCTCAATTCACGCGAAACTTCCATGCTGAATTGATCCACGCTTGGTGAACGGAAGTCGTCGCCTGCGGTCGTGCGCGTAATGAACGGCAGATTTGCCGTCGGCGGCGCTGACGCATTGACGATGTTGGCATACGCATTGGTCAACGAAGGATTCAACGCAAACACGAACGGAAATGCGCTGGCGATGTTCAGGTTGATATTGATAAACCCGTAATCGTTGGTGCGCGAATAGCCACCACGCAACACGGTTTTGTCACCACCGGTCAGCGCGCCGAGGATGCCATCTTTGCTGAACTCAGGCCGCCAGTTGAAGCCTAAACGCGGCTGGAAGTTATTCTTGTCACGCTGTGGACGGCGATTCAGGCGGAAGACGGGATTATTGCCATTTGAAGCCAGAATTGACTCTTCAAACGGATAGAGTGAGGCAATCGAATTGCCCGGCGTTTCGTAGCGCAAGCCATACGTCAGCGTAAAGTTCGAGCGCACTTTCCATTCGTCTTGCGCGTAGAAGAAATAATCGTACCAGTTGTAATACTGCACTTCGGAACCACCCGGCACGGGTTTGTTGACTGCCGAAGCAATCGCCGTGTCGTTGACGAACGTGTTCAGATTTTCGTAGGCCAGACGACCACGAATCGTCGGGAAGAAGAAGCTCTTGACCTGCACGCGACGGAAGTCAAAGCCAAACTTCATCGAATGGCTGCCTTTGGTCCACGAGAGGTTGTCGAGAATTTGATAGGTGTTGTTGTAACGGAATTGCGGCAGGTTGACCGCCAATCCAATTGCCGTGCGCGTCGCCGCTGCATTGAAGCCGATCAAGCCGAGTTCGTTGACTTCCAGCGAAGGAATCGTTTCGGAGGATGGGTCTTCGGCGTTTGTCACCGAGCCAAAGCGTTGCCAACCGATCCGCACTTCATTCACCAGCGACGTGCTCAAAATGCTATTGAACCCAACGTTGGCCGATTGTGTGCGGAAGGGGTTAATGTTCGCTAAGCCGCGCGGAGTCGCTTGCCCCGCTCCGATGCTGGCCGAACTGTTGTAGAAATAGCGCCCGTTAATCGTGTGATTCTCGCTGAATTTATGATCCACGCGTGATGACCACTGATGATTGTTGAAGCGAATGCTATTGGAACTCGTCAACGAACCGAGGGCCACCGCCACACAACGCGGATCGCGCGTTTGTCCAGCAGGCAACGTCGCCGGACAACTCACACCCGCAACCGGGGCAAAATACGCCGTGCCAGTAGAGCCTTGTCCGGCGGGCAGGAATTTCAATAACGCCGCCACTTGCGGGCGGGTGTTGACAGCAGCCAACGCCGCACGTCCGGCTTCGGTCGGCGCACCATTGATCGTGGCACCGGAACCAAGCTGGCGATCTGTCCAACGTTGATAGGAGCCAAAGAAAAAGGTTTTGTCGCGCAGAATCGGGCCGCCGACAGTGCCGCCATACTGCGTCTCATTACGACGCGGCGCTTTGGTAAATCCGGCAGCCTGGTCAAGGTTGCTGCGCGAATTGAATTTGTTGTTGTTATTGAAAATGAACGCCGACCCGTGAAAATCATTCGTCCCGGATTTGGTGACGACGTTGAAAACTGAACCAGCGGCGCGTCCGAATTCCGCTGCAAACTGATTCGTCACGAGGCGCACTTCCTGCACGATGTCAGGATTGTTGACGGGCTGTTGTGACCCCGACACGCTCGGATCGTTGCTGTCCTGCCCGTCAATCATGAAATTATTGGAACGCAGACGCATCCCGTTTACTGAGAAGTTCACGCCATTTGCGAAGCCAGATTGCCCGGAACCGAGTTGGCTCACGCCCGCGGCGGACAAGGCCACGTTCAGGATGTCGCGGTTCGGTGCAAGCGGCAATTCCGAAAGGCGTTTGCTGTCGAAGCGCGTGCTGACTTCAGCATTGGTCGTGTTCAGGATCGAAGCATTTTCGGTTACTGTTACGACTTCTTCGACCGTGCTGGGTTTGAGCGTGATGTCCACCACTGCATTCTGGTTGAGCAAAAGCTCAATGCCAGTACGTACAAGTTTGGCAAACCCCTGTGCCTCCACTGTCAGCTCATAACTGCCAATGGATAGGTTTGGAAAACGATACCGCCCATCGCCATCGGTGGTGATGGTGCGGGTCGTATTGGTCAAGACTTGGCGTGCTTTGACCGTTGCATTGGGAATCACGTTTTGTTGTTGATCCACGATTTGCCCCGAAATGGTGGCGGTGGTGGATTGTGCAAATGCTGAGACTGAGATGGTCAGCATTAACGCTAGAAAAATCACAGAAAAATTGATTTTTGTCTTCATATTACCCTCCTAAGAACTGGAAGAAATCCAGGAAATCGAAGTCGGGTTTAAGGCAAATCACAAACCAATTTTGTTATAGACCGAGACGGGACTGAAAATAAAGGACTTGTGAGAGTGAGGGAGCAGTAGCGCTGATGGTGATAGATTCAGATTTCGTATCGCTTTTCCAAAATTTCGTATTTTTTATAATTTTCAGGATTGTTGAGCCGCGAATTTATTAGTAAAACCCCATTTGAGGCTGGGACAATAATGTACAGGCCTGCGACATTCTGTCTCACTTGTTAGTGGCTTACCACCTCACTGAGCGGCTGTTCCTTGTATTGAAGTTGGTAGAGCTTGAAGTAGATTCCGCGCTGTTGCAGCAGTGCCTGATGAGAACCTTTTTCGCGGATTTCGCCCTTGTGCAGCACGATGATTTGGTCTACGCGCTGAATCGTCGAGAGGCGATGCGCAATAATGATCGAGGTGCGATCTGTCATCACGCGTTCGATAGCCTGTTGAATAAGTTGTTCGGTTTCGGTGTCAATGCTTGATGTCGCTTCGTCAAGGATCAAGATGCGTGGATTAAAGGCCAGGGCGCGGGCAAACGAAATCAATTGTTTTTGCCCCACTGAAAAGCCTGCACCACGCTCCTTAACGGCAGTGGCATAGCGGTCAGGAAGCGTTTCGATGAATCTGCTGGCCTGTACTTCGCGCGCCGCCCATTCGACTTGTTCGTCGGAGATGGCTTGTTTGCCAAGCCGAATATTCGCGGCCACGTCACCCGAAAACAAAAACACGTCTTGCAAAACAACGGCGAAATTTTCGCGCAGCCTGGTCAGGTCCCAGTCTTTGATGTTGATGCCGTCCAACAGAATCTCGCCGCGCTGGATGTCATAAAAACGCATCAGCAAATTCGTGATTGTCGTTTTGCCGGAACCGGTCGCGCCAACAAAGGCGATGGATTCGCCCGGTTCGGCAACAAACGACACATCTTTCAGCACCCAGTCTTCGTCTTTGTACGCAAACCAGACTTGACGAAATTCGATGCGGCCCTTGATTTCATTGGCTGAAATCGTGGTCGTCGGTTGAGGTGAAGTGACGCCGTCGGGCGTGTCGAGCAATTTGAAAACGCGTTCGGACGCAATCACGGCGGCTTGCAGAATATTGTATTTGTCGCTGATGTCCTGAATCGGCATCCACAAACGTTGTGTGTATTGTACGAAGGCGACGAGCGTGCCGAGCGTGATCGCATTCTGAATCGTCAAGCCGCCGCCATACCAAATCAACACCGCGATTCCCGTCGAAGAAATCAAGGCGACCAACGGGTAAAACACCGCGTAATAAAAGATCGTGTCGAGATTGGCCTGCAAATGCGCGCGATTGATTTCATCGAATTGGTCAAACGCTTTCTTTTCCCGATTGAAAAGCTGCACGATTTGTGCGCCGGAGAGGTGTTCCTGTGTGAAGGCATTCAAGCGCGCAATCTTCGTTCGCACCGCGCGAAAGCCCACGCGTGCGCCGCGCTGAAACCAGGCGGTGGCGGCGATTAAAAGCGGCACTACTAACAGCGAGACCAGCGCCAGCTTCCAGTTGTAATAAAACAGCATCCACAGTGCGCCCACGATTAACACAACATCACCCAACACCTCAACCACGCCCGCCGTAAATAATTCGTTGAGCGAATCCACGTCGCTTGTGAGCCGGGTCATCAAGCGCCCGACAGGATTCTTGTCATAAAAGCTGACTTCGATGGATTGATATTTGCGAAAGATTTCGTCGCGCAAATCGCGCATGACACGTTGCCCGATAACGTTCAGCAACACATCCTGAAAGACGGACAGCACAAACGTGACGACCATCGTCAACACAAAAAAGATCGCCATACGGCTGATGCCATCATGGGCGACGATGCTTTCGATTTGTTTGGCAAAGGCGGGCTGAATATAGCGATCAATGGCGACCTGCGTGAGCCACGGGCCGATCTGTCGCACCAGATTGGCGACAATGGTCAGGAACAATGCCAGCAGTACCAAGCCACGATATGGCTTGAGATATTGAATGAGCCGCTTGGTGGCCGAGAAGCTATAAACTTTTCCGAGTTGTTCTTCTTCGTGATGACTTGACGACATTGCCAAACTGTAGCACGACGCAAAACGAAACGGTACACAAGTAGTAGCGAATTTATTCGCTGATTGGCGGAGCAAATAAATTTGCTCCTACGTGCTGGTCCCGCAAGGACTTAATGATCTGCCCGCCGTGAAAGCGTCCGTTTTCAATGAAGACCTTGCCCGTATCCTTGCCCGCAATCGTGACGCCAGCGAGGTAAACGCCCGCGACATTAGATTCCAATGTTTCCGGGTTGAATTGCGGCTTCCAGGTTTCAGGATCAATAGCAATGCCGAGGCTGTGCAGAAAGTCGTTATCCACGTGATAGCCCGTCATCGCAAACACAAAATCATTCGACAATTCGTGCTGTTCGCCCGTTTCCAAATGATGAATATGAAGGCTTGTTTCGTGGATTTCGGTGATGATGGTCTGAAAATACGCTTTGACTTCGCTGTTGGCAACACGGTTTTCAATGTCCGGTAAAATCCAATATTTGATCGTTGGCTTAAGCGTCGCTCCGCGATGAATCAACGTCACGCGCGCGCCGTGCCGGTACAAATCAAGCGCGGTCAATGCCGCTGAATTGCCCGCGCCAATCACTGCGACATCGCGGTTGTAATACGGATGCGCATCTTTGTAGTAATGTGAAACCTTTGGCAAATCTTCGCCCGGAATGCGGATGCGATTGGGCTGATCGTAATAGCCAATCGAAACAATTAGCTTGCGCGTGCGATACGTGCGACGCTCAGTGGATTGCAATTCCGTCGCAACGTGAAAGTCGCCATCGCGGCCTATGACTTTGATGACCTTCTCGTATTGATTCACGCGCAATTTATACGTGTCAGCAACGCGGCGGTAATATTTCAGCGCCTCGATGCGATTGGGTTTTTCGCGTTCGCAGACGAACGGCAGATCGCCGATTTCCAACAGTTCCGGCGTCGTAAAAAAAATCATCTGCGTTGGGTAGTGATAGAGCGAATTGACGAGGCAGCCTTTTTCAATCACCAGATAATTCAACCCGGCGCGCTGCGCTTCAATCGCGCACGCCAAGCCTGTCGGGCCGCCGCCAATGATGATTACGTCGTAAAGGTTCATTTGTGTTTTTGCTGTGGGTCTTAGCCGCGAATTGACGCGAATTAATCGCAAATTATGATTGCCCAGAAGCAATCACTGACCAAGTTTTAATTCGTGCCTATTCGCGTTAATTTGTGGCTAAAACCCTGTGATCTTCAAAATAAAACGCTGGCCCGCACACCAGCAAAAGCTTCATTACTTCGTCGCCCGTGTTCGTCAGCGTATGCACATTATTTTTCGGAATGTAAATCGCATCGCCCGCGCCAACTTCCTGCGACTCCGCGCCAATCGTCATCACGCCGGAGCCACTGAGAATATAGTAAATTTCTTCGAGCACTTCGTGGGTGTGCGGCGGAACAGTTTTACCGGGTGGCAACGTCTCTTCGGCCAGACTGCATTGCGTGATCGGCCCGACGGTGCGATCCATCAGCGGGCGAATTTCAGAGCCTTGCGGCGTGTTGAGAATTTTCGCGTCTTTGCGATTGTGAATGAGCATGCAGTTTATGTATCACAAATCGCTGACCGAGAACAAAAAGGCGCTGGCGAAATTGAATCTCGCCAGCGCCCGCACGATTTCAATCAATCTTATTTTTCGGTTGCCCATAACATTTCCGGGCTAATTTGTTCCTTGCCACGTTGCCCGAACAACGCTACGGCATATTTGCCGTTCACGACCTCATCCAGAGCGGCTTTGAAATCTTTTTCGTTCACGCTCATCTGCACAATGCGGCGGCTTTCGGGCGTATCAATGACCACGGCGAATGATCCGTACCAGGACGCTGGGCTGCATTCAATCGTTTTGCCTGCGCTGGTTTTGATGTTCAGCACGATGTCTTCAGAAGCATTTACATCTGCCCATTTGTACGACAGAAGTTGGCCTGAAATTTTCGCCGTCGCGTTCGATAAATCGTCCGATTCGGGGTTTCTGCCAGCTTTGGGCGTAACGGCGACGCGATTGGGGCGATTGGTGAAGCGCGTGTACAACGGAAACTTGCGTTCGGCGTGCTTACCGCTGACTCGTGTCCAGCGAGCTTTGCTGCACTCGTAAATGTTCGTCACCCAGTAACCATCGCTGTGATTCAGGTAGATGATTTCTGCCAAGCCGTCCCGATCCAGATCAACCACATCGAAGATGCCATCGTTGACCGCGTGAAAATAGCCTTCAATCTCAAACAAAATCGGGCGTCCCGTTTCATCAAACGTCAGTGTCGAGATGTGCATGGTCGGAGCCATTCCATTGCCCATCGTGTAAGCCAAAATCACGCCGTCCTGAATGCCATTCTTGTCCAAATCCGCCGTGTAAAACCGGAAGCCGTGATTCAACGTCGTGCCACCGAGCATCACGCGCCAGTCTTTGCCACCCTTGTCTTTGCCGATGATCATCAACTCTTCGTCGTCTTCCGAAATATGCTTCATAATCTGAGCGCCGGAGACTCCGATATTGACGCGTTCAGGCAATAAAGTCGGTTTCGGTTTTTCTTCGGGATCAAGCTCGCCGCGTGTGAAGTTGCCTGCGTACTTGAGCGGAAAGCGCCGCGCCGTTTCGGCTTTGGACAACGGCAAATAACTGTCCGTCAATTCCTGTGCAAACGTTGACAGCGGCAATAACAGGAACAATCCTAATTTGAGAAGATGTGATGTGATGTGATTCATAGTACGCAATAAAACCAGATAAGGGGCTGCTTCTATTACGCAGTATAGCGAGGCAAAACAGATCAGGCGAGGGGAATATTTTTTGTGCGAAACCTGATTAAGTAAAGAATCGGCAAACAAGGTTTCGTTTTTGCTCAGATGCTCAACCAAAGTAGAAGAAAGGTAATACTAACGACGAGAAAGCCAGCTAATAAAAATATGACCACCCAACTGAACAGTGACCTCGTTCTATGCAATGCAACTATCAAGCTGAGCATCAGCCATGACAACATCATCCGTTGGGCAAAAGCTGCAAGCGACTTATTGACGTGCTGACGTGGAATGTTTCTGGCGTAAGATTTGGTGTGTCTTTGTAATAGGGAAAACAGCGAAGAAATTCCTCTTTGGTTTTTAGCGCAGGCTTATTCTTGTAGTAGTGATACCCGGCGCGGCAATCAGCAGATGTGTTTCCATCTGTGTGTTTCCAAGGCGGGAATAGCTCTGACAAAATCATCAGGGCTATTCCCACAATCAATACAATTCCTTGCTTCCGATTCAGCATTACTTCTTTTCGGCATCTGCCAATGCCTGTACCTTCATCGGCAATCCGAAAATGTTGATGAAGCCTGCGGCGTCCTTTTGATCGTAGCTGGCGCCCATCGTGAACGACGCGAGATCGGGACGATACAACGTGTTCGGCGAAGTGCGTCCGGCGATGATGACGTTGCCTTTGTACAGTTTCAGTTTGCACGTACCGCTGACGCGTTCGGTCAGCTTATTCACAAACGCATCCAGCGATTCGCGCAGCGGCGTGAACCATTGGCCAAAATAGACCATGTCGGCGTATTTGTGCGCGAGGATTTCTTTGTAATGCGACGATTCGCGGTCGAGGCAGAGCGATTCCAATTCGCGCAACGCGGTCAGCAACAATGTGCCGCCAGGTGTTTCGTAGCAGCCACGCGACTTCATTCCGACTAAGCGATTTTCGACGATGTCAATGCGACCGATGCCGTTGCGCGCGCCGATTTCATTGAGCTTCATCAGCAGCGGAACGGGGTCAAGTTGCTCACCGTTGACGGAAACGGGCGTCGCTTTTTCAAAACCGATCTCGACGTATTCTGGCGTGTTGGAAGCGTCTTCGGGCGATTTGCTGAGCATGTACATCGCTTCTTCCGGTTCGCTCGCCGGGTCTTCGAGGATGCCGCCTTCGTGCGAAATGTGCCAGATGTTCCGGTCACGCGAATAAATCTTTTCGCGGCTCACGGCAATCGGGATGTTGCGTTCGGTGGCGTAGTCAATGGCGTCTTCGCGCGACACGATGTCCCATTCACGCCACGGGGCGATGACGGGCAATTCAGGCGCGAGGGCTTTGAAGGTCAATTCAAAACGCACCTGATCGTTGCCTTTGCCGGTGCAGCCGTGGGCCAGCGCATCGCAACCGGTTTGCTTGGCGATTTCGACGTGACGTTTGGCGATGACGGGGCGCGCGAATGACGTGCCGAGGAGGTATTTGTGTTCGTAAACGGCTCCGGCGCGCACGGTCGGAAAGATGTAATCGGCAACGAATTCGTGGCGCAGGTCTTCGATGTAAATTTCGGCGGCTCCGGTGGCGATGGCTTTTTCGCGTAAGCCTTCGAGTTCCTCTTCCTGTCCCACGTCCGCCGCGATGGCGACGATTTCGCAGCCGTAATTTTCTTTCAGCCACGGAATGATGATTGAGGTGTCCAGCCCGCCGGAATAAGCGAGCGCAACGCGTTTGTATTTTGCGGTCATGTTTGCTCCTGAAATGGTCAATTGTTAAGAGAACAAATTTTGTCCACGAAGCTACACGAAGGAACACCAAGAATGATGGAAACCTAACGGCTTTTCCTTGGTGAATCTTGGTGTGACTTCGTGGATGTCAAAAAATAAGCGGTGATTATAGCCTGCTCGACGGCGAGTCGCCAGCTTGCCCTAACTTGCCAACACTGCGTGTGCCGCTTACAATCCGCGTGTCTTTGTGGGTCGTGCAAGCAAACTACATTTATGCCGGAAATTCAGCTCAACAAGATTGGCGTGGTCGTCGGGCCACAGAAGCCGGACGCGCTTGCGGTCGTGTCAGAATTGGTGGAGTGGTGTGCGCGCAGTAATATTGCATTGCGGGCGACGCCTGACGTGGCAGCACAAGTTCGCTGTGCTTCGTTGTCCGTTGAAAATGAAGAACTGGCCGAAGACTTGGATTTGTTGGTGGTGTTGGGCGGCGATGGCACGATGCTTGGTGCCTCACGATTGATCGGCAGGCGGCGGATTCCGGTGTTGGGCATCAACTTCGGCTACCTCGGCTATCTGACGGAATTCACGTTGCAGGAAATGTTCACAGCACTGGAAGAGATTCGCGTCGGCAACTTTTGGCTGGAAGGACGCATGTTGTTTGATGTCAGCGTTGTGCGCGAAGGCCAAGTCATTGAAGTGCATCGCGCGTTGAATGATGCGGTGATCAATCAAGGCGCGCTGGCAAAAATGATTGAATTGGAATGCTACGTTAACGGCGATTTCGTCAATCGCTTTCGCGCCGACGGAATGATTGTCGCAACGCCGACGGGTTCGACGGCCTATTCGTTGTCAGCAGGCGGCCCGATTGTGTTTCCTTCGATGAGCGCGATTATTTTGACGCCGATTTGCCCGCATATGCTCTCGAATCGCCCCGTCGTGGTGCCCGGCGAAGCGGTGGTGGAACTCACCTTCAAGAAGGTGGACGACGGCGCGATGTTGACGATTGACGGGCAGCGCGGCGTAGCGTTGACGCCAGTGGATTGCGTGCGCATCCAACGCAGCGCCACCACGTTTGAAATTGTGCGCCCGCGCCAACGAAATTATTTTGAAGTGTTACGAACTAAACTGAAATGGGGAAGCATTTGAATTTTGGATTTTAGATTTTGGATTCGTTGTCGTGTGTTGTTTGCTCGCAGGTTAATTTCAGAGGCAAAGTCTGGGTGCCAAATTGTTTGGGAATTGCAAACGGCACTAGGCACCAACGAATCCAAAATCTAAAATCCAAAATGAGGAGGCGAGGATGTTATTTCCAATTGGCGACGATAATACACAACGGCGTTCTGTTCCTATTGTAACGTGGACCCTGATCGGCATTAACGCGCTGGTCTATTTTTTGTTACAAGGTGGGACGGGCGAGAATGCGTTCACGTATGCGTATTCGGTCGTGCCGTACGAAATCACCAACAATGTAGACTTGATCGGCAATCAGCGGATCGGAAACGCGACGGTGCCTTTATTCGCCGGGCCGACACCGATTTATTTGACGATTCTATCGGCGATGTTTATGCACGGCGGATTGTCGCACATCGGCGGGAATATGCTGTATCTATGGATTTTCGGCGATAACGTTGAGGACAACATGGGCAAAGTGAAATTCCTGATTTTCTATTTGCTCTGTGGCATCTTGGCGAGCGCGGCGCACATTCTGGTCGGCCCGAATTCACGCATCCCCAGCCTCGGTGCATCGGGAGCAATTGCGGGCGTGTTGGGTGCCTACCTCATTATGTTTCCGCAAAATAGCGTGCGGGTGTTGGCGTTTATGCAAATTATTCCGATGCCGGCGATCATTGTGGTCGGGCTGTGGGGATTATTGCAATTCATCAATGGATTCGGTTCTTTGGCGACGGCTGGTTCCAGCGGTGGCGTAGCTTATATGGCGCACGTCGGTGGTTTTGTGGCGGGCATCATCCTGTGTTTCTTTTTCCGCAATCGGAATTTGAGCCTTCCTGAGCAACGCCAGGTGTATCGCACACAGTTTTATCGGGAACGTGAATATTAGCGATTTTGGATTTTCGATGGAAAGCAGATTTTGATGCGACAGTCTTCCGACAACGATGAACACGCGCCATCTCCTGAAAATCCAAAATCCAAAATCCAAAATCTAAAATCGCATCTTCCTCGCACCGTTGTTATTCTCGGCCTGGTTAGTCTTTTCAATGACGCGGCAGGAGAAATCGTTTATCCATTGCTGCCACTGTTTCTGACCGATACATTGGGTGCCAGCAAAACGTTTGTTGGATTGGTTGAAGGCCTGGCCGAAAGCGTTTCCAGTCTGCTCAAATTACCCGCCGGGTGGTACTCAGATCGGCTCAAAAAGCGCAAAGGCATCGTGTTGCTTGGCTACAGCATCGCGTCGTTGATTCGCCCGTTATTGGCGTTGGCAACAGCATCATGGCAGGTATTGGCGTTGCGTTTCACCGACCGCCTGGGCAAGGGGCTGCGCAGTGCGCCGCGTGATGCGATGATTGCCGATGCTGCTCCGGCGGAATCGCGCGGACTGGCCTTTGGATTTCATCGGGCAATGGATCACGGCGGCGCAATTGTCGGCGCGTTAGTTGCCGCCTGGCTGGTTGGAATTTTTCACAGCGACTATCGTCGGATTTTTTGGATGGCGGCGATTCCCGGACTGGTCACCTTGCTCATCCTGATTTTTTTGGTCAAAGAGCCTCCGCGTAATGCACCTCTCGCCAAATCAACCGCTTCATGGTCTCTGAATCTTTCCGGTTTTCACCCACAGTTCAAATATTTCCTCAGCATTTTGTTGTTGTTTATGCTGAGCAACTCCAGCGATGCATTTTTGCTCCTGCGCGCCAATGAGTGTGGGGTGAGTGCTGCGATGATTCCGTTGTTATGGGCATTGTTGCATGTCAGTAAAGCCCTGAGTTCGATTGTGGGTGGCGGGTTGTCTGATCGCTTTGGCCGTCGTACTGTGATCCTCATCGGTTGGTTATTGTATGCGTTAATTTATGTTGGCTTTGCGCTGGCGAGTTCCAGCGTGCTGGTTTGGATCTTGTTCGCTGTATATGGCATCTATTTTGGGTTTACGGAAGGTGTTGAAAAAGCGATGGTGGCCGATTTGGTCGCGCCGGAAAAACGCGGCACCGCGTTTGGGTTTTATAACCTGGTCATCGGTCTTGGGGCCTTACCGGCGAGTTTATTATTGGGTTTTTTGTGGCAACGCTATAGTGCCGAATTCGCGTTAATGACCAGCGCAGTGATAAGCTTATTAGCGACTGTTTTGTTTGCATTTTTTATAACTGAGCGACGCCCCGAAATTGAAAAAGCAAGCGAATGAGAAGGGAATAGACAGTCGCCGAATGATTATGAAACTTATTACTACGCCCGATGAATTACAGTCCGCCGTTGCACACCTGGCGGCGCAAGCGTTCATTGGATTTGATACTGAAACGACAGGCCTTGATCCGCATCGCGCGCAGTTACGTTTAATACAACTCGCCACGCCGCACGAAAGCTTCATTTTGGATGCCTTTCATTTTCCTTCTACGGCGCTCAGGCCGCTGCTGGAATTACTCGCCGCAAATCGTCCGGTCAAGATCGCGCACAATGCGAAGTTCGATGCGGAGTTTTTGCTCAAACATCACGGCATTCGTTTGGGCGCAGTTTTCGATACGTATCTCGCCAGCCTGCTGATTAGCGCGGGCAATGAAAGTGATCGGCACGGGCTGGAGCCGGTTGCCGCGCGTTACCTCAACACGGAACTCGATAAAAGTTTTCAGGTTAGCGATTGGTCGGGGACGTTGACAGAATCGCAGTTGGAATATGCCGCGCGCGATGCGCAGGTATTGTTACCGCTGCGCGAAAAGCTTCAGGCCAAACTTGACGAATTGGAATTAATGCAGGCCGCGAAGATTGAATTCGACTGCATCAATGCGATGGCGGCGATGGAACTGGCGGGCATTTATCTGGAGGCGAATTGCTGGCGCGCACAGGTTGAACGCACGAAAGCCGCGTATGACAAAGCCGCCGCCGCGTTACAAAAAGAATTATCGGTCGGCGCGCCGCAAATGAGCCTGTTTGAAGAAGCGACTTCGAGCATCAATCTTGACAGCCCGGTGCAAGTCAAAGAGGCTCTCGCGCGATTGGATATCAAAGTTGAAAGTACGAGTGAATGGCATTTACATAAGTTGGCGAAAACTCATCCGGTGATTGCGTTGTTGCTGGATTATCGTGGCTTGAGCAAAAGCCTTTCGTCGTATGGGTTGAGTCTGCTCGAACATCTCAACCCGGTGACCGGACGCCTCCACCCGAACTTTCGGCAAATCGGTTCGCCGACGGGGCGAATGGGTTGCACCTCGCCCAGCCTGCACCAAATTCCACACGAAAATCATTACCGGGAATGTTTCCGCGCGCCCGCCGGACGCAAGCTGGTTGTGGCGGATTTTTCGCAAATCGAGATGCGAATTTTGGCGGAATTTTCTGACGATGCAGCCCTGTTGGAGGCGTTTTATTCCGGTGCCGATTTGCATCGCATCACGGCATCTAACATGCTCGGCGTACCACTTGAAGAGGTGACCGCCGACCAACGCTCACAAGCTAAAAGCTTAAACTATGGCATTGTGTATGGAATGGGCGCGGAAGGTTTGGCCAATCGGATTAGTTGTTCGGTGACGGAAGCCGAAGACCTGATTCGCAAATATTTCGCCGCCTATCCGGGCGTTGCGCGCTGGCTACAAAATGCCGCCGATAGCGCGGTGCGGGATCGCCGCAGCCGCTCGGCGTCCGGGCGACTCTGGATTTTTAATCTTGATCCAACGAATCGGCAGCAGCTTGGCGCACTCAAACGCGTCGGCAAAAATGCGCCAATTCAGGGGACGGGCAGCGACCTTTTTAAGCGCGCAGTCAAACTCGTAGACGATAAATTACAAGGCTACGACGCGCAGATTGTGCATTGCATTCACGATGAAATCGTCGTCGAATGCGCGTCTGACGCAGCGGACAAAATCGCGCAACTGGTGTCGGTTACGATGATCAAAGCGGGCAAGGAATTCCTGCCCCGCGTCCCCGTCGAAGCCGATGCTAAAATCACGGACGCGTGGCTCAAATAAAGCCGAAATAGAGCGGAATTTCAATTTGACCGCGCCGTGACGTGTGTTGTAAGATGCGCCTGCTTTTACGAAAGCCCGTTTGATAACAAGTGCCAATTAAGCCGACTTAGCTCAGCTGGTAGAGCGTCTGATTCGTAATTAGAAGGTCATCGGTTCAAATCCGATAGTCGGCTCCATTCAAATTCAATCACTTACAGCCAGTCACCCATTCCCACTTTAATCATTTAGTGTGCGAATAGTGTGCGAATCAATTCAAAGAGCGTAAAACTCGGTCAGTTCTGACCGTTGTACAATAGTCGTTCCATTCGATCCGTTGCCTGCCGTTGCATGGACTCGGAAACGTGCGCGTAAACATCCGCCGTCAAGGTAATGGTGGAATGTCCCAGCCGCTCGGAAACAACTTTCAAATTCTCGCCATCGGCCAAGAGCAATGTCGCGCACGTGTGACGCAGATCGTACAGCCGCAGACTGGCGGGTAAGCCAGCCTTTGCCAACGCAGGTTTGTAATACCGTCGCATCAGATTGCGTTGATGAATAGGCGTGCCGCCTTCGGACGTGAAGACAAGATCATTGTCTTGCCATTCACTGCCCCAGCGCATCCGCTCTTCAAGCTGTGTCTTGCGGTGCGCTTTGAGTGCTTCGAGCAACGACGTCGGCAAGGGAATAGAGCGTCTGCTCTTGACAGTCTTGGGTTCGTCAAATTGCCATCCGCCTGTTCGTAGCCGGGTAAGTTTGCGTTGAATCGTAATCAATCCGCGTTGCCAATCCACATCGGCCCATTGCAAACCGTACGCTTCGGATGGGCGGATCCCCGTCGCCAGCATTAAGCTGAACAGCACGCCGTAACGATCATCCTGAATGGCTACCAGGAAGCGCGCGGCCTGTTCCGGCGAGAGCGCAGACATTTCCCTGTGCTGCTGTTTGGGTAGCTCGACATTGGCGCAAGGATTTTGTTGCAGCATTTGCCAGCGAATTCCTTGCTTGAAGGCAGAAGACAAGACCGCATGAACCAGGCGCACGGTGCGAGCTGTCAGACCATTCGCCAGCATCCCGCCATACAAAGCCTGCAAATCCATCGGCGTAATGCTGGTCAGCTTATGCTTGCCCAGCTTCGGCCTGACATACCTTGCCAGCGTGCGCGTGTAATCATCCAGCGTGTGCGTTCTAACTTTTGGTGTGACGGCAGTAACAAGCCATTGGTCAAGATAGTCATTCAAGCTGAGTGACGTCATTTCAAGGCTTTCACCGAGATCGAGACGACGCAGCGCCGCCGTGAGCCACGCTTGCGCATCCTTCTTCGTGCCTCTGACAGTGTGGTTATGGTAGCGTCGCTTGCCGTTGGCATCGGTGCCAAGATAAATGCGTACCACAAACCGTGCATCGCCGCGCCTGATGATTTGTCCTGTTCGTCGGGCCATAGGCTACGCAGCTTTCTTCTCCTGAATGAGTTTTCGCAAAGCTTCGTTAACTTCATCGGCACTGGTGAAGGCAGCAGAGACATCTGGCGCAAGGGAGATCAACCGTCGCTTCGCCTGCGCGCGGAACCTTTGCTGTTGCTCATCAGCACGCGGCAGTTTTGCAAAGTCATACTCCGGCGCGATGTCATCTTCCAAATCGTAATCGTCGTCTTCAAGTAAAGTCACTTCGTGCTTCATAAACTATCGAAAAAATGTAAGGGGAACGATGCCCGCTGCGGCTACCGGGTCAAGCTCGTGATGGTCGGACGTGATGAACTCGCCGCCGACACGTAACGTCAACGCCAATCCCAGGGCATCTGCCAACGACATCCGATGCGTGCCTTTGAGCTTGCCCGCCTCGCGCCAAAAGGGTTGGTCAAAGTCGGAGCGGATGGCAATGCCGATGCTAGTCAGAATGTTGATAGCTTGATCCGCCGCGACTTCGCCACCGACGCGAAATGCCTGATACCAGATTTCACAGAGATTGATCGCGTGCGCAAGGCACACCGAATGGGGTTCGGTCAGGATGTCTTCGATGACTTCGGCACCTGGCTCATTCGTCAGGAAGGCAATCATGGCCGTGGAGTCCAACACGTAAATCATTTGTCTTCCCGTTCCAATTCAGCGTGTTTTTCGGCAAGGAATTCATCAACCGAAGGTAACAGCCCTTTCATACTGCCGCGCGCTTGCCGAACGGCTTCACGTCGGGCATCCAGCGGCTCTGGTTCGGTTTCACGGCGTAGGGCTTCAATTAGCTTTTGGCGTTCGACATACGGCAACGCTTGCCCGGCCTGAATCAATGCTTCCAATGTGTTCATTGCTTCGATCCTTTCTTGGCAACGTTCTTGATAGGCTTCGCTGTGGTCGCTGTCTTTGCGCTGTTGGAACCATTGGCAACTACCGCGCCTTCCTTCTTCGGTCGGCCCCTTTTTATCCCTTCAACCAAAGCCAAATCAGCCGTTCGTATGACGTTTGAGCGTCCAAACTTGATAGATGGAAGCCTGCCTTCCAAGATCAATTGGCGCACGCGCCCATCGGTAATGCCTAGCCTCTCGGCGGCTTGCTGAGTTGTAAGTAATTCATCCATGTCTATTTATTACTATAGAAATAATTCTAACGCAATCGTATTTATTCTCTTGTGCTATTCTGACGACTGCGTTAGAATTTTCCCTGTCAGGCAATGATGCCTCACTCATCACGGAGGATTTATGGTCAAACTCGAAATGAACAAGCAGTTGCAAGGCGCAGTAAGGCGCGCGGCGCAGATTCACAACACGGTCAAGCTGGCGGGGCAAAACGCATACACAGTCATCAGCGGGCATTCACGCGAAGCGTATCGCGGCACGCTGCGCAAAGGTGTAGATGGCTTTGCGTGGGCGTGGTGCAATTGTCCGGCAGGGCAGAAATCAATGGTTTGCCATCACATCATCAGCGCAGGCTGGGTTCACACGGCGATTTGCAAAATGCGCAAGTCGTAAAGGCGAAGGGCTTGGCGAGTGCTCGAACACTTACCAAGCCCCTTGCATCCACCGGAGTGGTCTGCTTTGGTTAAGCGACTTCAGTATGCCACTCCTTCACCTCATCAGCAAAAAAAGGAGTCTTTTATGTCACAAACAACTGTACCAAACGCTGTGGACAGCGACACCCAACCCAAGCTTACCGAGCAGGAATTGAATCACCTGATAGAACAGAAACGCCGCGAGGAACATACCAAGCGGCATTGGGGCAATGTGAGCGAATGGTATTTCGACTTCGGCAAGGAAAAGATGACCGACGAGGAGCGATTCACTCGCGCGGGAGAATGCTTGCTGGTCGTCGCGGATTTGGCTGCCGTACTCGACTCGGTAGATGTTCGCCGCGTTATTGAAGAGGGGCACGATTTCGCGTTGCAGCGGTATGCGAACGTGATGCAGATGATGGCGCTGACGGCGCACTGTCTTTTGGAGACATACAAGCCAGCGGGACAACCATAAATCATTCGCGCTACTCGAAAAAAAGCCAAGGCCTGAGACGATTCTCAGGCTTTTTGTTTGAGGATTGTCGCAACATTAGTTAACAAATCGAATTGTTAACAGGGGAAGCTAAGCCGCAAGCTTGCAAGCCACGACTGACTGCCAATAGGGGGACTGGTCATCCATTCCCCCATTGGTAAATCTTGCTAAATGTGGATAGAGCAGCGCCATGTCCTGACACCTTCGCGCCTTTGAAAATTTATGCACTCAGGATTGAATTAGATTGCACCCGCTTGCGCCTTGCTTTAGGATTTGTAGCGCCGAAAAAGTAACCAACAAATAAATACTCAGCGATCCTCAATCGCCCTTACTCACTGCTGAATCACGCAATCACTGGAAATGTTACGCTGTCGGTTTATCTCTGCATGTGCGTGTGAATCGCGGCCACCTTGGAGTTTCAGCCTATGACCTCACGGAATATTGCTATTATCTTTATTCTTATTTCTGCCGTCGCGGTGGCGTACCTGCTGGGAACGAATGCGGCACTCCGGGAGGACTTGGCGGCCTCCCAAGCCAGTCCGCCGATGCAGCGATCCCTGGACGCAACGCCGGAGCCAACGGTTAGCCCTTCGATCACACCTAAGCCCACCAGCACGCCCAAGACAACGCCAACACCAACGCCGTTAAGCGATGAAGCGGAAGATGTGATGAAGCCGGAGAAAGTATTAGAGTCATCGCGTGTGGCTGCTCCTAGGCCGAAGGAACCAGCAGCAACAGCGCGGGATTGTGTGATTATCGGGAACCGGAACAGCGGGATTTATCATCTGCCCGGTTGCCCGTCCTACAGCCGCGTTGCAGCGCACAATCGAGAGTATTACTGCACGGAAGAAGAGGCAATGAAGGCAGGGTATCGGAAGGCGAGGAATTGTTAACGAGGCAAAGTTGTCAAATTTGATTATGATTTTGAGATTGTTAGGTGCGCGAACATCACCGCACTTGACCGGGTTGATGTTCTTCTGCAAAGAGCCATTTTACGTCGTGGCGTTATAGTCCTGGCGACTTCGTAAGCGCGAAGAAGATCACCGTCAGGGGCAATCCAGATCATAAGTTACTCAGCACCTCGTATGTTGAGCGGCAGAGCCTCACGATGCGAATGTCAATGCGCAGACTGACCAGATTGACGAATGCTTTCAGTAAGAAGTGGGAGAATTTCGAGAAGGCGCTGGCGTTGCATTTGCCTATTACAACTTTTGCCGGATTCACAAAAGCCTACGAGTCACGCCAGCAATGGAGGCTGGGATTACGGATCACGTTTGGACGATTGAGGAATTATGCGGCTTTTAATCTTTCTACAAGCTCATCTGACCTAGACCAGTAGGCTAAGTCCGAGACATCGCCTAAGAGCTTGAGTTGTTCTGCTGTCCATACATCTAAAGTGTCGTCTACGAGCGAGATAAAACTAACAGGGTCAGGGCTAACTTTATAATTACTTAAGTCAGACCACGCAGTATAGACATGTTCTACCACGCCTTGACTAGCGGCACGGCTGCCAGTGCTTAGCACGTCAATAAATGTGCTACGACGGGGCGTACGAGTATAAAAATCAATCTTCCATTCTCTCCCAGATCGTCCAGATAAAGACTTTCTACGATCAAATGGGATTACATTGTCTCTTAAAAACTCTTCCACATCGTCTGTTAGTGTTTCCGTAGCTCTCCGTCGAAAAGTAAACCACAGGTCTGCGACACGAAGCGCGGCTTGTGATAATCGTGTTACCAGAAAGCCGAAATTATCTTGTGGATGCACTCTCAACATTAGCATCCCTCTGAAGAATTCAACTCCGTGATTCAAACATATATCTTCAATTAGCTGTTTCTGCCTGACGCTCTTTCTGGGTGTTATTGTTTGCCCACGTAGCCAACGCATTGTTTCGCCTAAATCGGTCAGGGTTTGCTCTCCGTGCTTGTCAATTAAATATAAATCAATTACGTCACCATCGGGATATAGAAAAGGGGTTCTAACACGCACGTTATCCCCTACCGTAGCGCAGTTAAATAGCGCTCCGATGTTCTGCGAAATTCTGTCACAAACTGTAATCATAAAAACATATCCGTTTGGATCACAGGTGGAGCATGGAGTTTTCCTATATGCTCAATATTGAATTCTTGGCAGAACTGCTGCCAAACCGACGCAGGGTTCTCGTCCAAAAGATGGGAACTAAATGGGACAGCATGTTTATCCCGCTCTTCTTCCTTCCAAATATGGAGATGACGTTCACCAACATAATTACAGTCCGGGTTATGATGGTCGCAGCCTAAGTCTAATCCGTAGATTCTTCCCACTGGACGGTGAATAACAGTAAAGCTCAACTTCTCGGCCAATGGGTTATAGCTCCCCTTTATGAATAAGGGGTATCCCGCATCCGAAAGAACCTCGCATCGGAACTCAACACTT
>JAEUQN010000210.1 GCA_016789725.1 Blastocatellia bacterium
TGGGCGTCAGCTATGGTCGCACGCAGCGCAACTCACAAAATCAAGAGTTTGCCGTGAGCTTTGGCGGTGGGTTTGGCGGTGGGTTTGGCGGTGGCGGCGGTCGTGGTGGCGGCGGTGGCGGCGGTGGGTTTGGTGGTGGCGGTGCCAGTGGTACAGTCAATTTCACTTTGCCCGAACGTGGCACCAACTCTGAAAGAGCAAGTAACAACTTGCAAATTATGAACACGACGATTATCTCGTCGCGGTTAATTAACGAAGCGCGTTTGCAAATGGGTTATGACACCAGCAACTCTTCGCCAGTTTCGACGGGCGTGGCGATCAACGTGCTGGATGCTTTCAATGGCGGCGGTTCGCCGAGCGGCCTGAACAATTCGCGCACATTCGATTATGAGTTTCAGAACTACCTGACCTACACGTTGAAAAAGCACACGCTCAAAGGCGGCGTGCAGGTCGCGTATGTCAATCAGTACAGCTACAGCCTGAACAATTTTAACGGCACGTATACCTTCCCCAGCTTGGGCGTTTATTGCGAATTAGCAGGGATTACCAATTGCAATTCGTCGGCAACAGCGCGCGGGCGGTATCAATTCACGCTTAGCACGGGCGATCCGACCTTGCGCTATGGACAGACGGAATATGGTCTTTTCGTCAACGACGATTTCCGCTTGAGTCCGACGTTTACACTGTCGTTAGGTGTGCGCAGCGAATTCCAAAACAATCTGGGTGACAAAAACAATTTCGCGCCGCGCCTCGGCATTGCGTGGTCGCCCTTCAAAGATCGCAAGACGACGTTCCGCTTTGGCTCTGGTATTTTTTATCAACGCTTGAGCGAAGGTATGTATTCTCAGGTCTTGCGCTTCAACGGTACGACCCAGCAGAGCTACGTGATTGAAAATCCAGTTTTTAATCCCAATTTCAAACCGGGTGATCCTTTGCCTGGCACCGCAACACAGGTGCAGAGCACGACTGTTCGTATCTTCGATCCGAATCTGGTGGCTCCCGCTCAATATAACTTCAACGGCAGTGTCGAACGGCAATTGCCATTGGGCTTGAATGCTTCGGTGAACTTCATTTATTCGCGCGGTACGCATTTGTTCCGCACTCGCAATATCAATGCCCGCCGGATCGAATTGCTAACTTCGCCGACAGGGAACATTGATGCGACACGGCCTGATCCGACGAAGAGCGAAATCTACCAGATCGAAACGTCAGCGAACTCTGAATTCAAATCGCTCCAAGTGCGCATTGATCGTCGGATGAGCCGGACGTTCTCTTTCTTTGGTAACTACTCCTACTCCAGCGCCAGCAACAATGCCAGCACGCCTGCCAATAACTATAATCTGGCGGGTGAATGGGGGCGCTCCTTTGGTGGTCATCAATTTATGCTGATGGGACGCTTGTCGTTGCTCAAAGGTATTGGCCTGTCGCCAATGATGATGGTCCGCACGGGCAACCCTTACAACCTTACGCTCGGTCAGGATTTGAACCGCGATAACGATTTCAGTGATCGTCCCGCAGGCATTAGCCGCAACAGCGATTTACCCGCGAATCTTTATTCGCTGGTGGTCGGTTGCCGCAGCGGTCGGTTGAATGCAACCACGGGCGCTTGCGATGGTGGGCAAAGCTTGGCGGATTTCCTGCGCCAGACCTATCCGAACGGTGTGAAGGCGATTGGGCCGGGTTCAGTCACTATGAATTTAGGCATCAATAAGTCCTTTGGCTTTGGCAAGCGCGATGCAAATACGAATGCCGGTGGCCCCGGTGGTGGCGGTTTTGGCGGTGGCGGCGGTCGTGGTGGCGGCGGCGGGATGCGTGGTGGTGGCGGCGGCTTTGGTGGCCCCGGCGGAATGATGGGTGGTGGTGGCGGTGCCGAAGGCGCGCGCTATACGTTGCAACTGAATGCGCAAATCTCGAATGTGTTCAATCACGTGAATTTTGGTCAATATAGCGGTACGTTGACTTCGCCGTACTTCGGGATTCCCAACAGCGCGGCGGCTGGGCGGCAGTTTGAACTGGGACTGCGCTTCAGCTTCTGATGATTTTGATTTAATGACTTTGATTTTTCTCTAGTCCGAAATAACCTGGGTTACTGTGCCCCACGCTTTGGCAACAAAGCGTGGGGCATTTTTTTTGATCTTGCCAGCGCACGTCTCAGCCCCTACAATGACCCCGCTTACCGCATCAATAATTTGTAATTGCCGCCACAAAATGCTTTAGGAGAAAGTCATGCGTTTGGTCAAACGTTCACTGCTTGTTGTTGGCATCCTGCTTCTCATGACAGGTGTCGTTATCTCTTTGCAGCAAAAGTTAGTGAATGCTGCAACGCCAACCTTTAGCAAAGACGTTTCCCGTATTTTTCAGAGTAAGTGTCAATCCTGTCATCATCCCGGCGACATTGCGCCTTTTTCTCTGATGACCTATGGCGAAACCAAACGATGGGTCGGCGCGATCAAAGATGCGGTGATCGCCAAACGCATGCCGCCTTGGAAGCCGGTTTCCGGTTGTGGCGATTTTCGAGATGTTCGTCAGTTAACTGAAGCTGAGATTACAACGATTACGCAATGGGCTGACGGTGGAGCGCCAGAAGGCGATCCCGCCGATTTACCGACCGCGCTAAGCTTTCCAGATGGTTGGGCACTGGGCGAGCCGGATTTGATTATTCAACCAGACGAAGAATACACGCCGCCCAAAGACCGCGACATGTATCGTTGTTTCACTGTGCCAACGAGCTTGCGTGGAGATCGTTTTATTCAGGCGATTGATGTGCGTGCGGGCAACAAAAAGCTGGTGCATCACGTCATTGCCTATACTGACCCTGATAACGCGTCGAAGGCTTTGGACGACAAAGACCTCGGCCCCGGTTACACGTCGTTCGGTGGCCCTGGTTATACGAATTACGGAATGCTTGGAGGTTGGGCACCCGGCGCGCGGCCTTTTTTCAACCCGGATGGTATTGGCGCGAAACTGGATAAAAACTCGCGCGTTGTTTTTCAAGTTCATTATCATCCGTGCCAGACCTCGACCTGTGGGCAAGGCAGCCCGAAAGAGGAAACGGATCGCACCCAGATTGGTATTTACTATGCCAAAGCGCCGGTCTCCAAAACGCTGCAATATCTACCACTCGTCAATACTTCGTTTGCGATTCCGGCAGGCAATAACAATTATCGAGTGACGGCTTCGTTTACCACGCCGCTGAGTGCGAAGATTATCAATATGACTCCGCACATGCATTTGCTCGGCAAAAATATCAAAGTCGAAATGACTGTTCCCGGCAAGACCACACCGGATTGCCTGGTGAATATTGACCAGTGGGATTTTCGTTGGCAGGGAACTTACACCTATCAAACCCCCATCACACTTCCTGTCGGGGGGCGGCTCAATCTAACGACCTATTTCGATAACTCTACAAGTAACCCCAATAATCCAAACACGCCGCCAAAAATTGTGCGCTGGGGCGAAGAGACAACCGACGAAATGGCGTTGGCGTTTATTGGCTTCACGCTGGATTCGGAAACGCTGGCGACCTCTGCACCACGCCTGGATGAAGTGAGCGTGGATCAAAGCGGCAACCTGGTCACGCGAGGCGCAAATTTATTGCCCGGCGCAGATATTGAAATCAATGGCAAACGATTGCGCGACACCACGGAAAAGACAGCCGCCGAATTGACCTCCAGCGAAATGTGGAAAGTGTATGCCGCTCCCGGAAGCCCGGTGAATATTGCCATCATCAACCCTGATGGCGCGCGCACTGCAAACCTGAACTTCACGCGACCCGGCACGACGCAGCCGTCCAAAGCCGTCAGTGCCGCCAGCTACAACCCGGATGCGCCGGTCACGCCGGATGGCATCGTTTCGATTTTCGGGGCGAATATGGCGACCGGCAACGAAGGCGCGCAGAGTTTTCCATTGCCGACAACGCTGGCCGGATCAACCGTGCGCGTGAATGGTATGTTGGCCTCTTTGTTTTTTGTCTCGAAAGAGCAAATCAACTTCTTGCTGCCGCCTGATACGCAACCCGGCACCGCGATTGTCGAAGTCATTTCCGCCGATGGTGCAATCACGCGTTGTGATTTGCCAGTCCGCTCGACATCACCTGCGATTTTCACGGAAAATCAGCGCGGCACAGATGCTCCTGCGGCGGACGCGACGCCGGATGGCAAGACGTATTATCGTGTTGGCAGTCCTGATGGCTCGACGAATCCGGTGATGGTTGGGCATTACTTACAACTGTATGGCACGGGCTTTCGTGCCGCTGCTTTCGATACGGTCACGGTCACGCTTGGTGGTAAAGAGGTGCCTGTTTTGTACGCCGGAAAACAACCACAATTTTCAGGTCTCGATCAACTCAATGTTCAGGTTCCAACGGGCTTGTCTGGCGTTGTGGATTTGATTCTGACCGTTGACGGGCGCGCGGCGAACACCGTAAAAATTCGGGTGCAATAATGTCTTCTAGTGTGGCTCAGATTCCAGTTCACAAAATCAACCGCGCGCAGGCATTCACGTTTGAGCAGGATGTGCTGGCGGTCGAAGAACCCTTGGAAATTCGGCTGGGCTACGAGGCTGATGGTCAACGAACCGCGAAAAGTATTTCCATCACGATGCGCACGCCCGGCCACGATTTTGATTTGGCTGTCGGGTTTTTATTGACGGAAGGGATTGTGCAGCGCGCCGAACAAATCGCGGGCATCCAACATTGTGGCGGTCAGAAAAACGTGGTGCGTGTAGATTTACAAGCTGGCGTGCCAATTGATTTCGAGCGATTGCAGCGACATTTTTACACGAGTTCAAGTTGTGGCGTCTGCGGCAAAACCTCCATCGAAGCTTTGCAAGCGACGGTTTGCCCGACAATTCCGCCAACATCATTGACGCTTCACACACAAGTGATTCACACTTTGCCTGACAAGTTACGCGCCGCGCAATCGGTCTTCGATTCGACGGGGGGCTTGCACGCGGCGGCGTTGTTTGATTGGGAGGGCGGTTTGCTGGATTTGCGCGAAGATGTGGGGCGGCACAACGCCGTAGATAAATTGATCGGTGCGCAATTTAGCAATGGCAACACGCCGTTGTCTGAGCGCCTTTTGTTGGTTAGCGGGCGAGCCAGTTTTGAATTGGTGCAAAAAGCATTGATGGGCGGCATCCCGGTTCTGGCCGCAGTGGGCGCACCGTCGAGTCTGGCGGTTGAATTAGCCGACCAATTTGGAATGACCTTGATTGGGTTTGTACGGGACGGGCGATTCAATATTTATTGTGGCGCTGAGCGCCTTCAACTTTCCCCTGCATCAGTTTTTGTCTGAGCAACAGACAACTGATAACGAATATCCGACCAGTCGTTATGAAACTTAGAATCAAAGGCAATATCGTTCGCTTACGCCTGACCCGCAGCGAAGTTTCCACCGTTGGCGAAGGCGGACGCGTTCAGGAAATCACACTCTTTGGCCCGCAGGCGCAATTCTGTTACACGCTCGAAGCCGTAGACACGCCGCAACTCGAAGCCGAATACAGCAACAATACTTTGACCGTGCGGGTCCCGCGTGTGATGGCGCACGATTGGGCAACCACCGATTTGGTCGGCCTCAGCACCGAACAAAAGATCGCCGAAAATGTGAGCTTACAACTCATCATCGAAAAAGATTTTACCTGTCTCAATCCGCGTGGAGAAGAAGATTCGGACACCTTCGAGCATCCGCAAACCGGGCAACTAACGTGCTAACAGTTTAGCAATGGACAACGACTCATACGATCAATGCCAGGCCCAGCCACCTGAAGCTTTCACGGGTCTTGACCTCAAGTCGCCCAGCGAATCGGCGGGTGGTATTCCTGCCGTCATCTCATCTCTCAAGCACGCCTTCGGGGAAATGGGCGTGGTGCGCAGCTTCTCAACGCTCAACCAAATGAATCAGAAAGGCGGCTTCGATTGTATGAGTTGTGCGTGGCCGGACCCGGATGGCGAACGTTCGCACTTGGGCGAGTATTGCGAAAACGGGGCGAAGGCGGTGGCGGATGAAGCGACGACAAAGAAAGTCACACCGGAATTTTTTGCACAGCACAGCATTGCGGAACTCTCACAGCAATCCGATTTCTGGCTCAACAAACAAGGCCGCCTCACGCATCCGATGGTGCTGAAACAAGGCGCTTCGCATTACGAACCGATTGCGTGGGATGAGGCGTTTGCGTTGCTTGCGCAAGAGCTGAAGGCGCTGGATTCGCCGCACGAAGCGTTGTTTTATACGTCGGGGCGCACCAGCAATGAAGCGGCATTTTTGTATCAGTTGTTCGTGCGAATGTTTGGCACGAACAACTTGCCCGACTGTTCAAATATGTGCCACGAATCCAGCGGCACGGCGCTCATCGAAACCATCGGCATTGGCAAAGGCACGGTCACGCTTGAAGACTTCGACAAGGCCCAAGCCATCATTGTCATCGGCCAAAATCCTGGTACGAACCATCCGCGCATGCTGACTGCGTTGCAACAGGCCAAACGTCATGGCGCAAAGATCATTACCATCAATCCGCTGCCGGAAGCTGGCCTCATACGCTTCAAATATCCACAGGAGTTCGCTGGCATTGTCGGAAAGGGAACTGCGCTCACCGATGTGTTTTTGCAAGTGCGTATCAACGGCGATGTCGCCGTGCTGAAAGGTTTGATGAAGGGCATCGTTGAAGCGAACGCGCTTGATTACGAATTCATCAATGCGAAAACCGAAGGCTTTGGCGAATTCATCGAAGCGTTGTGCTCGGCGAGTTGGGACGAGATTGTGACAAACAGCGGCGTCGCAAAATCTGAGATTCAACAGGCTGTGCAAATCCTGTGTAAATCTACAGCGACGATTACCTGTTGGGCGATGGGTTTGACGCAACATAAAAACGCCGTCGCCACGATTCAGGAAATTGTGAATCTGGCGTTGCTGCAAGGCAATATTGGCAGGCCGGGCGCGGGGCTGTGTCCGGTGCGAGGTCACAGCAATGTGCAAGGCGACCGCACCATGGGCATTTGGGAAAAGCCGAAGCCACAATTTTTGGACGCCCTCAAACGCGAGTTTCATTTCGAGCCACCGCGCGAACACGGCTTCGATACGGTCGAAGCGATCAAAGCGATGCACGAGGGCCGCGCGACAGTGTTCTTTGCGATGGGCGGCAATTTTTTATCTGCCACGCCAGACACCGAATTTACTGCCGCCGCATTGCGACGTTGTAAATTGACGGCGCACGTGGCAACGAAGCTCAATCGCTCGCATTTGATTACGGGCAAGCAGGCCTTGATCCTGCCGTGTCTGGGGCGCACGGAAGTAGATGTGCAAGCGCGCGGCGCACAATTCGTCAGCACCGAAAATTCGATGGGCGTCGTGCAAAGTTCGCAAGGTGCGAATAAGGCGGCTTCCGAATATTTGCTGAGCGAGCCAATGATTGTGGCGAAGCTCGCGCAGGCGGTGCTGGGGAATCGCAGCTCAATGAATTGGGACGAGTTTGTTGCCGATTACGATCACATCCGCGCCGCGATTGAACGCACGATTCCCGGCTTTGAAAACTACAACGCCCGTGTGCGCCAGCCGGGAGGCTTTTACCTGCCCAATGGCCCGCGCGAAGGGCATTTCCCTACACCCAGCGGCAAGGCGCATTTCACCGTGCATCCGATTCCGTCACACGAATTGCAGAACGGCGAATTGGTGATGATGACGATTCGCAGCCACGATCAATTCAACACGACGATTTATGGTTTGGATGATCGCTATCGCGGCATTTTTAACGAGCGGCGCGTCGTGATGATGAATGTGCGCGACATTGATGAACTCGGATTCAGCGCGGGCGAGGTTGTGGATTTGGTTGGTGTCTACAACGGTGAAACGCGCATCGCGCACAAGTTCATCATCGTAGCCTATGATATTCCGCGCCGTTGTTGCGCGACGTACTTTCCCGAAGCGAATGTGTTGGTTCCAATTGACAGTGTGGCTGAGAAAAGCAATACGCCTGTCTCAAAATATGTGGTGATTCGATTGAGAAGAGATGCTGGATGCTAGATGCTGGATACTGGAAATTCTCACGTACACTGCGCCGGCATCTGACATCCAACATCTAGTATTTACCCTCTAATTTCGCTACGCATCGCAAAACTTCTTCCATCAATCGCGCGATCCGTCGCCAGAATGCCGTCCAAATGATCTATCTCGTGCTGGAATAATTCGGACAAATCGTTTTGCAGTGTCAGCGATTGCGCGACGCCATTTTGGTCGGTGAAATCTACTGTGATTTCGACGTGTCGCTTCACTCGGACCATTAAATTCGGCAGCGAAAAACAATCATCCCACAACTCAAACAGTTCCTGGCTGGCACTCGTAATGACAGGATTGATGAGCGCAAAGCCGCCGTTGACGTTGGTGTAAATAATGCGTTGCTGTGCGCCGATTTGTGGTGCAGCAATGGCGCGTCCGAAACCATTTTCGGTACGGAAGTTCGCCAATGTTTCGGCTAAATCCCGAATCGTATCTTGCGTCGTGCGCGCTTGAATCTCGGTTACAAGTGCGGATGGTTGCCAGAGCTGTGAATTGCCAAGAATTAAAATATCGCGGATGGGCATAGAGCTATTCTTTATCCTGATGATAGAACTCGCGGAAGGCTTCTAAATATGGCGAATGCCCGTCTTCGGATTCGCGCAGTTGCTTGATGATCGGATGCGTGAATTTGTTGACGATGCTGTTGAGCATGATCTGAATCGCATCTTCCTGCTCAGGCGTTAACTGGCCCAGCCGTTTGCGCGTGCGCTCCAATTCGGCAGTCGCAAGCTGATGGACTTCCCGACGAAAGACGCCGATCACCTGATTGAGATTGCCTTCAGCCAACGATGCCGCAAAACGTTCGGCCTCGGCGGAGACGATCAATTCGGCGCGTTCGGCCTCGCGTTGGCGTTCCTGCAAATTGGCTTCGGCGACGGCTTCCAGGTCATCAATGTCAAAGACGAACGCATTGTCCAGATGACTGATCGCGGGATCAATGTTGCGCGGCACTGAAATATCAATCAGAAAAATTGGACGATAGCGGCGATTTTCCAGCACCTGTTCGATTTGCTTTGAGGTGATAAGGTGATGCGTTGCGCCCGTCGAACACAGCACAATGTCGGCTTCTGCCAAACGTTTGTCGAGCGTCTCAAACGGGACGGCTTCGCCATTCATTTCCGTCGCTAAGGTCTGCGCTTTTTCATACGTGCGGTTCGCAATCAACAGCTTTTTCGCGCCATTGGTGATGAAATGTTTGGCCGCCAGTTCCGCCATTTCGCCCGCCCCCAGCAACATCACAGTGGTTCCGTCGAGCGTATCAAAGACCTTGCGCGCCAGCTCAACGGCGACGTAGCTGATGGAAACTGCATTGGCCGCAATGCCCGTTTCGTTGCGAACTTTTTTGGCGACGGCGAAAGCGCGATTCATCAGGCGCGTTAGCGTGTGACCGACGGTGCCGATGGTTTGCGCGGCGTGAAAGGCATCTTTGACTTGACCGAGAATTTGCGGCTCGCCGACGATCATCGAATCCAGACTCGAAGCCACGCGAAACGTATGTTTGATGGCCTCGGCATCGGTCAATTGCAGCAGATGGCTGTTGAAGCAATTCAGCGGCAGGCGTTTGAGTTCGTAGACAAAATCACGCAGTTGATTGGCGTCAGCCGTTTCGGCAATAACTTCGACACGGTTGCAGGTCGAAACAATCAGGCATTCCTGCGCAGCCTGGTTTTGAATCATCGCTTGCAACGCGTCCGGCAATTCGGCTTCGGTAAAAGCCAATTGCTCGCGCACTTCAACGGGCGCGGTGTGGTGATTAATGCCAAGCAAAACAATACTCATATTTTGGAGGTTGGATTCTGGGTTTGGGATTTTAGAGGGGGGATTATTGGCTCCGTCCGAAATCTAAAATCCAAACTCCCAAATCACCCAAACACGTGATACCCGCCCATCGCGCGTGCGCCGATGAAGGTCACCAACACGGCCACAAAGCCGCCAATTGCCATCCACGCTACGCGGCGACCACGCCAACCTGCGGTGACGCGATAATGAATCATCGCCAGATACACAAACCACGTCACCAACGCCAGCACTTCTTTCGGGTCGTTGTGCCAAAAGCGTCCGTCGTGTTGGCTGCCCCACATCATCCCGGTCAACACGCCGAGCGTCAGCAAGACGAAGCCAATCGTTAAGGAACGATAGCTGAGTTCGTCGCAGGTATTCAGTGCCGGCATCCAACGAAATGCGGCTCCGAAGTGCTTGGTTTTGAGCTGACGTTCCTGCAACAAATACATCGCGCTGCCCGCTACGGTGACAACAAAAGCCGCATACGAAAACATCAACATTGTGACGTGAATGGGGAAGATCACTTTGGTAAAGGGGCTGGCGGAAATTGCGCTGGAGAGTGTCAACGAAAGCGGCTCATCCGGCAGGAGCAGTGAAACCAGGATTAACAGGAAGCTGCACAGCAGGACAAAAATAGGCAAGGCGCGCGCTTTGTCACGCGGCACGAAAATCAAGTAATAGGCCGCAATCGCTCCCGCCAGAAAGGAACAAACCTCTTTCAGATTGACGACGGGGAAGTGGCCCAATTGTTTCCAACTGAGCGCAATCGAAGCGGAATGAACGGCAAACCCAATTGCCACCAAAACCCGCAACCGCTGATTGGTGCGAGCAGGTGGCTGTTCCATCGTCAGGGTGATGATGGCGTAGATGGCGCTGCTCAAATAGAACAGCAAGACGGCAACCAGCAGAACGTCCATAGCCCGTTCATTGTCAACGATCAATCGTTGATTAGCAACTGTTGCAGTTTTTCCTGATCGAAGCCAATCACGACCTGTTCTCCTTTGCGGATGATCGGTCGTCGCAGCAAATTCGGTTCGGCGAGGATGGCTTGGTAAAGCTCATCCTGCGCCGGAAGTTGTGCCGCCCATCCTCGTTCTTTAAAGGTGGCGTGGCGCGTATTGAGGAATGGCGCGATGGCCTCGTCGGCAAAAATGGCGGTGAGTTCTTCTTGTGTCAATGGCTGCCGTGCATAATCGCGTTCGATCAGCTTGTGGTTGGTTTGTGGAGCAAGTTCGCGCAGGAAACTCCTGGCATTACGACAAGTGGTTCAGGTGCTTTTGCACCAAAAATAAACTAAATCCATAACGGTATTTTATTCGCTTTCGGATTGCCCTCCTCGCTGTGATGTAAGGGCTGCGCCACGTCTGTTTGGGTGGTGGCTAATTGTTTTTTCAGGTCCGCTTCCAAACGGGCCAGAGTCGCCAGCGGTACTTTGGCCTGTTCATTGATTTGATGACGTTTTTCTTCCTGTTCAAGGCGTTGGATAATTTGTTCGCCAATCGCCGCCAGCAACAACTGGTCATTGGGACTATAGCCCGCCCCTCGCTGATTTTGCCCCAGCGTAATCAATCCTCGCAAGCGATGATCTTTTCCCCGCAGCGGCACCAGCATTCGGGCCTGTAATTGTTCCAGCCACGCCTGCTCTGAAGGGGGCAACTCCAATCCGGGATGAAGCGGATATTCAAGCACACCTTCTTCGCGTTTTAGAAGTGGACGTAGTTGCGAGTCTTCGGGGAGCCACAGGATTTCTGTGGCCGCACCGTAGGAATAGGCCAGTTTAAGCGCGCGCGTCTCACGCACGCGAAAAAAGAAGTGGATCGGCGTTGCCTGATAGGCTTCATTGAGCACCCGGCAGGTATGATAAATCACTTCGGAGACCTCGTTGAAGTTGGCAATTTGATCCAGCAATGAAACTAACAACTCCTCCTGCTGTCGTTGCTGGCTGAAAAAAAGTTGGTCCACTCTGGTGCGTAATCGTGCGCCAAAGACAAGGCCCAGCGTGGCGAGCACGGACAGCGCCAGGAGTGGCAGATGATCCCGAAGAATGACGGCCAGTGGAGTCTCAAAATGGATGGCGATTTTGTACAGCACCATTCCCAACGGGATGACCAGGAATATCCATAACACACGCGGAGTGAGTATGAATTGCACGACTTGACGTGTGATTCCCAACCATTCAGAACGTGGACGCGGCACCACCAGGGTCGGTGACGTGATCGTTTTTTCAGTAGACATCGGGGCTTTCATAACAGATAAACCTCCCTCTCCTCCGCGCATGGATTCCAAGCCGAAGGATAGACTCATATTGTTTGGTGAAGAGAGACGCGCTTATCGGGGAATGTCGGGCATTGTAGCAGCCAGCGCGGTGTTAGGGCAATTCGGTTGCTTTGGGACAAATGGATTCGAGAGCAAGAAATATTTTTTCAGGGTTGTC
>JAEUQN010000211.1 GCA_016789725.1 Blastocatellia bacterium
AATGGATTTTACGTAATTCGCCGGTGCCGATTGGCACTGTGCCGATTTATCAGGCGTTAGAAAAAGTCGGCGGCAAAGCCGAAGAATTAACGTGGGAAATTTATCGTGACACGTTGATCGAACAAGCCGAACAAGGCGTAGATTATTTCACCATTCACGCCGGAGTTCGTTTGCCTTATATTCCGCTGACCGCCAAACGCACCACAGGCATCGTCAGTCGTGGCGGTTCGATCATGGCGAAATGGTGTCTCGCGCATCACAAAGAAAGTTTTCTGTACACGCACTTCCGCGAAATTTGCGAAATCATGGCGGCGTACGATGTGTCATTTTCTTTAGGCGATGGATTGCGCCCCGGTTCGATTGCCGACGCCAACGACGAAGCGCAATTTGCCGAATTAGAAACGCTCGGCGAACTCACAAAAATCGCGTGGGGAATGGATACGCAAGTGATGATCGAAGGCCCCGGCCACGTGCCGATGCACCTGATTAAAGAGAACATGGAAAAGCAATTAGAAGTCTGCGACGAAGCGCCGTTTTACACGCTCGGCCCGCTGACGACAGACATCGCACCGGGCTACGATCATTTAACTTCCGGCATTGGCGCAGCGATGATTGGCTGGTTTGGTTGCGCGATGTTGTGTTACGTGACACCGAAAGAACATCTCGGCTTGCCCGACAAAAAAGATGTGAAAGACGGAGTCATCACCTACAAAATCGCAGCCCACGCCGCCGACTTAGCCAAAGGCCATCCGGGCGCACAATTGCGCGACAACGCCGTGTCAAAAGCGCGTTTTGAATTCCGTTGGGAAGACCAATTCAATCTCTCACTCGACCCCGAAACTGCCCGCGAATTCCACGACGAAACGCTGCCGCAGGAAGGTGCCAAAGCCGCGCATTTCTGTTCCATGTGCGGCCCGCATTTCTGCTCAATGAAGATTACACAGGACGTGCGCGATTACGCCGCGCAAAAGGAATTGGACGAGCAGGCGGCGTTGACCGAAGGGATGAAGGAGATGTCAGAGCAGTTCAAGAAAGTTGGTGCGGAGATTTACGTGAAAGCGTAGACTGTGCGCGCGAAGAGAGGGTTCCTCTGCGTCCCTCTCTTCGCTCACATTTGAAAGTGGTACAGCCTATGCAATTTGTTCAGCGTTTCCTCGCCAATATCCTTTTGGGGTGTTTAGTTTTTTCCTCTTCTTCAATCGCGCAAGACAAAAAGGCCAAAGACAAAGCGGCGAAACAGCAAATACGAATCACATTTAATTTTGAATCATTGGAGGGGTTACCTGCTGACGCAAAACTGCAAGCTGAAAACCTAAAGGTTTTGGAAGATGGCGTAGAGCAGAAAATAGATGTTTTGGACTCTAACAGCCAGGGTATTAGTTACGGCGTACTCATTGATACCTCTGGGAGCATGCGAGAGTATTTGCCTAATCTCGTTTTATTGACAATCAGTTTGGTTGATCAACTCGGTAGTGCAGATGAGATGTTTATTGCCCAAGGCAAGGCTGAGGCAGAGTTGTTACAGGACATGACCTCCAACAAAGAAGAACTTTATAATGCCACGAAGAGTTTATTCACGGGTGGCGGGTCGGCCTTGTACGACAACATTATTGCGGGAGCGGATCATCTGAAGGAAAAAGGCAAACACTCGCGCCGCGTGCTGATCGTTCTGACAGATGTGGTAGAGCGTGGCAGCTTATGGAAACTGAACGAAATGGTAGCCGCCATTTCTGAGGATGATGTACAACTCGCTTTTATTCGCCTGTTGAATCAGGAACTGCTCAAACGCAGCGCGCAGCCGGGCGAGTCAACAGAAAAAACTGTGGCAAAAGGTACTTCTGTTTTTGATTCATTAGCAATTCTTACAGGCGGCATTTTTGTCAGGTATTCAGCTCCCATAAAAATCACCAAAGGTGAAGCGCCCGCTTTGTTGCAAGCTGCCAGCGATTACACCAAACCCATTTTTCAGCACGCAAAAATCAAATACCGCTTGTCTTATCTAACAGCCAATCAAAAATACGACGGGCGACCACGAAACGCGCAAGTCATCTGGCAAAATCAGGAAGGCAAGACAATCTCAAAAGAGTTCAGCTTTGTCGTACCTAAGAAATAAACTTATCAGGGAATCACGATGGCACTATATGCGACCGCCATTTCACCCCCGCGATTCAGATACGAATGTTTTTGATCGCCACGAAAAACAACGACATCGCCGGGGGCGAGGTGATATGGCTCTCCGGCGACGTGCAATTCTACCTGTCCCGCTTCGCACGCCAGATATTCACGCGTCCCTAACCGATGCGGCGTGCCGATCATTTTTGCCCCAGATGACAGTTCCAACCGTTCCAGTTCCAGCCCCTGCAAATGATCGGGTAGCAGGCTGCGGATGACGACGCCACCGCGTCGCCGTTTCGGGATCGTGGCTGCCGGATAAAATTTAGCAATGGCTTTGGGCGGGCTGATGATTTCTTCCAGCGGAACCTGCAAGGCCGCCGCAATGCGGGCCAACACGATTACCGTCGGATTCGCCGAACCAGATTCCAGATTTGACCACGTCGGACGCGGAATGCCCGCCAGTCGTGCTAATTGCTCCTGCGTCAGACTGCGACTCTGGCGCAAGGCTTTGATGTTTTGTGCAATATAACTTGAAATCGTATCTGTCATGCCAATCTATTAACCTCCTGCCAATATATTAGCATTCGCGCCAAAATACTGACGAAGGTGTATATGCTAAGCACGTTCGGTTGCATCATCCTCAGCTAAGCCGAGGCCCAGGTAAGCTGAGGGAAGCACCATAACGAAGGAGGTTTGTATGCAGGATTTTTATTTCATCGTCACATTCGCCATCCCGCCGGGACAAGAACCAGTATTTCGCCAGCAACTCGACGCCATTGCCGCACGATTGCGCAACGCACCCGGTGGAGCAGGCGGTTCCGGCACACTTTATGAAGTCGCGCCCGCTGTAGAAGAACAATTACTCCAAGTGCCAGGCATTGCGGCGGCACTACAACAGCGCCCAGACGCACGTGCCAGCTTTCGCTTTGTGTTGCTGGCGCATTGGGCATCGTTGGGACAATACGAAGCTGTCGTTCGCGCTACTCCCGACGATACACCGATTTCATTTCCGGCCTATCCGGCCTATTACCGCCTCGCCGCAGAATATACCGGCACGGCGTCCGCTGCCGCACCAGCGGAATTCACCTTCATCAATCCCTTTGAAGTTGCGATTGAGCAGGAACACGAATTTGAGCCGCTGTGGCGCTCCACTATCGAACAACTGCACACCGCGCCCGGTTTTATCTCCGCCCGCTTGTTTGCAGTGGATGACGCCATTGAAGCGGCGCTGGGGCAAGTGCCGCGCATTGCTGGCGCGCTGCAAAGCCGTGCGAATGGCCGGGCAAGATTTCGTTTCATCTGGGTTTCACAATGGGCAACCCTCGCGCAATACGAAATCGCTGTCCGTGCATTTGGGCGCGGTAATCCGCTGCCTTTTGCTTCGCACCCGGCCTTTTATCAAGCAGCAACCAATTGATATGCACACCATACAACCTAAAGAAAATCGCATCACAGTGCTCGGTCTCTGCGGCAGCCTCCGCCCCGGCAGTTATACCCGAATGGCGCTGCAAGTCGCATTGCGTACCGCGCAGGAAGCGGGAGCAGAGACTCGCTGGCTTGATTTGACAGAATATCAATGGATGTTTTGCGACGGCACGCTCAACGAGAACAGATTACCGCCGCAGGTGGAAAGATTGCGGCAGGAAATTCAACAGGCACATGGCCTCATTCTTGGCACGCCGGAATATCATGGTAGTTTCAGCGGCGTGCTGAAAAACGCGCTGGATTTGCTGGATGGCAGCGAACTCAAGGGCAAAATGGTTGGCTTGATCAGTGTGGCAGGTGGCGCGCTCGGTGGCATTGATGCGCTCAATGGATTGCGCACAATTTGCCGCTCGTTGCACGCCTGGGCCATTCCCGAACAAGTGGCAATCCCCGAAGCGTGGAAAGTGTTTGATGAAAAAGGAGCCGTACAAAACACTGCGCTGGAAAAACGCTTACAGGAAGTCGGACATCAAGTAGTGCAATATGCACGATTACACGTCAGCGCAAATCTGTTGACCTAAGCCTACTTTCCCCAGCGCGTTGCGCTGGGCTATTGTAGGTCGCGCTGTTGGCGCTTTGTTCGGAAATTCTTTTGTAAATATTTTCTTGTCGGAAACTGAAATCTCAACTGAATCAATCATGAACCACCATCAAAAAATCGCCATCGTGACTGGAGCCGCACGCGGCATTGGTCTTGCCATCACAAACAAATTTTTAACCGATGGTTACAGTGTCGCGCTGATTGATCGGGATACGGAAACGTTGGCGCAGACGGCGGCTTCGCTCAGCGGGCAACCGATTCTGGCGGTGGACGGTGACGTATCCGAGCCGCAGCAAGTGCAATCCGCCATCGCACAAATCGCCGCGCATTTCGGGCGCATTGACGTTCTGGTCAACAACGCTGGTGTTGCGGTGTTCAAGCCTGCGCTGGAAGTCACGTTTGAGGAGTGGTCGCAGGTGATGGCGACGAATTTGAACGGACCATTTCTTTGCACGCAGGCTTGTGTGCCGGTGATGCTCAAAACAGGTGGCGGCAGTGTGGTGAACATCGCTTCGATTTCGGGGGTGCGGGCGAGTACGTTGCGGATTGCCTACGGCACGAGCAAGGCGGCGCTGATGCATTTGACGAAGCAGCAGGCGGTGGAATATGGCAACGTGGGCATTCGCGTGAATTGCATCGCGCCGGGGCCCGTCGAAACGGCGATGGCGGCGCAGGTACATTCGGCGGATATTCGCACGAGTTACCGCGACGCGATTCCGCTGGCGCGCTACGGCACAGTTGACGAAATCGCGCACGCTGTAGCATTTTTGTGCAGCGACGCCGCGAGCTTTATCAATGGACAAATCCTTGCTGTGGATGGCGGTTTTGATGCGGCGGGCGTTGGCTTGCCAAGCTTACGTGGCACGATGTAAGCTCCGCCCTTACATCAACCAATTTATCATCTGCGCCGCTGCATTGGCGCTTTCACCAGCAAGGAGATTCAAAATCACATGGCTTCAGTCGCATTCAAAGGAAACCCCGTCACCCTACAAGGAACCGAAGTACAAGTCGGACAAACTGCGCCCGATTTCAAAATTCAAAAATCATCAGATTTGAGCGATTACACGCTCGCTTCGTCCACTGGCAAAACTCGCATTCTGGTTGCCGTCCCGTCGCTCGACACACCTGTGTGCGATATGGAAACGCGGCGCTTCAATGAAGAATCCGCCAACCTGCCCGAAGTAGAAATTGTCACCATCAGCATGGATTTGCCCTTCGCGCAAAAGCGATGGTGCGGGGCAGCGGGCGTGGACAAACTCATCACAGCCAGCGATCACCGCGATGCGTCGTTTGGAGAAAACTACGGTGTATTGATTAGCGGCGGCCCGCTGGATCGTTTGCACGCGCGCGCGGTGTTTGTAGTGGGCGCGGACAACACGGTCAAATATGCCGAATACGTCAAAGACATTACCGAACATCCGAATTATGAAGCCGTTTTAGAAGCGGCGAAATAAGACCATAGCCGCTAATGCGGTGGGAAAGTTGCGTTGGCGCTTGTCACTTGCGGCGTTTTTCGCTACTATCCTCGCCGTTCCTGCGGATGTGGCGGAACTGGTAGACGCGCAGGTCTCAGAAGCCTGTGGGAGCAATCCTGTGGAGGTTCGATTCCTCTCATCCGCACCACAAGTTATTATCCAAAGGGCGACCATTACAGGTCGCCTTTTTTGCATCCCCAAAAACTCTATGACCAACGTTGCTTCTACCGCAAAAATTCGCCCGTACTTCCCCGCGCTTGAGCGCACCCACAATGGTTTTCCAGTCGCTTATTTTGATGGCCCCGGCGGCACCCAGGTTCCCCGCTCCGTGGTCGAAGCGATGTCTGACTATTTGCTCCATCACAACGCCAACACGCATTGGGCCTATCCGACCAGCATCGAAACGGACGAAATCATCGAACGTTCGCGGCAGGCGCTCGCGGATTTTCTGAATGCTTCGCCACGCGAAATCGCCTTTGGGCAAAACATGAGTTCGTTGACTTTTCATCTGTCACGTGCGCTCGGCAGAAACTGGAATCCCGGCGACGAAATTATTATTACGGAGCTTGACCATCACGCGAATCAGGACCCGTGGCGCGCGTTAGAACGGGATCGGGGCATCACGATTCGGGTCGTGCCGATGGACATTGAAAGCGGCACGATTGACCTCAAAGATTTGGAAAGTCTGCTCAGCAATCGCACGAAGCTGGTCGCCATTGGTGCAGCGTCCAACGCGCTCGGCACAATCAATGACATCAAACGCGCGGCGGCATTGGCACACAGCGTGGGCGCGCTCTGTTTCGTAGATGCAGTGCATTACGCTTCGCACAATTTAGTGGACGTAAAAGAGATTGATTGTGATTTCCTGGCGTGTTCGGCGTACAAATTTTATGGCCCGCACATCGGCATTCTCTATGGCAAACAGCATCTGCTCGATCTTACCGATTTCCCGAAACTGCGCCCTGCCCCCAACAACGCCCCCGACCGCGTCGAAACCGGTACGCAAAGCCACGAATCCATCGCAGGTGCAGCCGCTGCCATAGATTTTCTTGCCAGCTTAGCCGAAGGCTCCACGCGCCGTGAACGATTGCAGGCAGTCTTCACCGAATTGCATCATCGTCATCTGGAGCTGCTGAAACGCCTGTGGGACGGGCTTGCCGCAATCAATGGCGTCCGTATTTACGGCCCTCCGCCCGAAGCCGCGCGAACTTCAACCATTTCGTTCACGCTCAAAGGCCACAGCTCTGAAGCCATTGCGCAAACCTTGGCCGACAAAGGAGTGTTCGTTTCCAATGGTGATTTTTATGCGACTACCGTCGCCGAAAAGATGGGCTTGGCAGAGGACGGATTCGTGCGCGTGGGATGCGCGTGTTACACGACCGAAGACGAAATTGATCGCGTCATTGCGGGCGTGCGGGAAATGGTTTGAGATTGCGGAGAGAACGGAATTTGACTGAAACCAGATCGCGGAACAAATAGTCTTAGCTTCCACAAGTTAACAGTCTACGACATTGCCAAAAACCCTGGAGGAATGCATGAAACACCAAATGGTCAAAATCGCAGTCTTGCTTTCGCTAACTGTTTCTATTGTCAATGCCGACAATTGGCCGCAGTGGCGTGGCCCAGCGCTCAACGGTACAAGCACGGAAAAGAATTTGCCGGTCAAATGGACGCCGACCGAAAATGTGACCTGGAAGTTGGAAACATCGGCCTGGAGCGGAGCAACGCCCATCATTTGGAACGATCATATTTTCCTGAACATGGCCGATGGGCCGGAAAGTCCGAATCTTTCGCTCTGGTGTGTGGATCGCAACAAAGGAACTGTTTTGTGGAAGCAACCGCTCGGCATGGGCAACGTCAAAATGCGCAAACAGAATATGTCGTCGCCCTCGCCAGTAACTGATGGCCGCAACGTTTGGGTGCTGACGGGAACAGGCATCCTGAAAAGCTTCGATTTCAAAGGCACAGAAGTTTGGGCGCGCGACATTCAAAAAGACTACGGCAAATTCGGCTTAAATTGGGGTTTTGCCTCATCGCCATTACTGCACGAAGATGCGCTATACGTGCCGGTGCTGCACGGAATGCGAACGGATGATCCGTCCTATATTCTGAAAATTGACAAGAAAACGGGCAAGACCATTTGGCGCGTCGAACGTCCCACACAAGCGATTCAAGAGTCGCCCGATTCGTACATCACCCCTGCCCTGCTGCGCAACGGCAACAATCTGGAGATTGTCATCAGCGGTGGTGATTGCGTCACCGGACACGATCTCGCAACGGGCAAAGAATTGTGGCGCGCGTATGGCTTGAACCCCGACAACAATCCGTTCTATCGCATCGTCAATTCGCCGCTCGTACATGACGGGATGATTTATGCGGGCAGCAAATCGCGTCCGTATTTAGCGTTGCGGGCGGGCGGGCGCGGCGACATCACAACGTCGCATCGCGCGTGGGAGATTCAGAACGGTCCCGATGTGCCGACGCCTGTAACCGATGGCAAATACATTTATATCGTCCGCGACAATGGCGGCATTCTGTGTTTAGACGCGAAAACGGGCAAAGAAATCTACGCACCACAACGTATCAAATCCGGCACCTACAGCTCGTCGCCCGTGTTGGCCGATGGCAAGATTTATGTGACCAGCGAAGATGGCGTGACTGTAGTCTTTAAGGCGGGACCACAGTTTGAAGTATTAGCGGAAAACGATATGGCGGATTACAGCCTGAGCTCGCCTGCCATTTCGGACGGACAGATTTTCATTCGGACGGCGAAGTATTTGTATTGCATCGGAAAGAGGGTGAAGAAATGACTCACTTGCCACGAAAGCCGCTGCGTAAGCTTTCGTGGCTGGTTGCGTTTTTTGTGCTCTTTCAGAAAACGCCAGAATCAGAGCCGCCCGCTGAAATACTGCTTCAAGACAAGGACGACGATCCAACTTTCAGCCGCATTCGTTGTCCTTTGTGCAAATGGCAACCGCGCGCATCTGATCTTTGGCAGTGCAACGATTGTGGGCATCCTGAGTATTTCTTCACCGGCTGTGGGACCTGCTGGAATACATTTGAAACTCACGGGCAATGCCCCGGTTGCGGGCATCAATGGCAATGGACAGCGTGTATGTATTGTGACGGCTGGTCATTGCACGAAGATTGGTACACAAACGAGCCTGATTGATTCTTATCCCTGCGGCTTGAAGTACAAGACCATCCCGGCCCCTACAATCGCTAACAGATACCCCACATACAACATCGGATTCGGCGGCGTTTTCGGTGGATGCAAAATCATCGTCACGATCACGTTGATCAGTGGCGCGCCGCCAAACACGAGCGGCATCACGTAATTCGGCAGGCCGCCAGCTTTGAAGGCAAAGATAATGCACACTGCGCCGAGGGCACCGAGCGCGCCGGCAAATGTAGCCAATGACGTGCCGGTAAAATTAAAGCCTGCCGCGCTTAGATTACCCTGCATTGCCAAGACCACTACAGGTACGAGTACCCCGATCAGGAAGTACGCAACGCCGACGCATAACAACGCCCGCATCGGATTGCCGAGTTTGACCTGGCCCTGATGTAACACTGCGCCATAAATTCCCCACGACAAAGCGGCTCCAACCGCTAACAGTACCCACAACATGGATTTGTTCCTCTCTACAGGTTTCATAAATTTAGTTCAGAGTTTGAGCCACGAATTTACACGAATTAGCACGAATGGAGTTTACCGCCAAAAGCACAGAAGGCACATAATGAATATTTCTGATTTGCGTATTTTGTGCTGCTTGTGGTCAATTCAAATTCGTGCCAATTCGTGTAATTCCTGGCTAATTATTTTCCAAAACAATACAACGTGCTTTGCGTGCGGATGTACAGCTTACCGTCCGCTGCGGCGGGTGTGGCGAAACATTCATCGCCTAGTGAATTGACCGCGATGACTTCCCATTCGCCTTGCGCTTTGACGACCGACACCGTGCCGTCCTGACTGATGAGCCAGACTTTGCCGTCTGCGGCAATTGGCGAAGCGAAGTATTTGTCAATTGCGCCTTTCAAACGTCCCTGCTTGATGACATTACCTGTTGCCGGATCGAATGAAATCAGAATGCCACTGTCGTTGACCATAAACAACGCGCCCTGATAGAGCAATGTCGAAGGCACTTGCGGCACGGGTTTTTGATACTTCCAGCGAATCGCCGACGAAGTCATATCACCGCTGCCGCCCATTTTGATCGAGAGCAACCCGTTTTCCGAAGACATCATCGCGCGAAAGACATCCCAATCTTTGGTGTCCAGTTTGCCGTCGCGGTTCAGATCGAAGGCATCGAATCCATAGCTCGCGTGCAAAACCTTATCCATCGGTCCGTCACCCGAAATTTCTTCCTTCGCAACCAAGCCATCGCCGTTCTTGTCATACCGCTTCAGCCCTTCCGCAAACGGTACAGTAGCGATTTGACGACCGGGTTGATTGAGTGGAAAGCCCCAGCCATTAATGTAGAGATATTCGTTGTCATAGCTCGCCACCGATTTCATTTCGCAGGCCAATCCACGCACCCACCACACGCGTTTGCCATCCACCACCGAGTAGGCCGAAAGCTGGAACGATTCGGGAACGATGATTTGTTTCGGCCCCGTTGGTGGTTGATAAATCGTCGGCGTCGAATAGCCGGAAATCACTTCGGGACGAGTGACTTTCCATTTCACCTTGCCGGAGTTTTTATCCACCGCCAACAGATATGCACTGAGGTCCTGGTCTACGGGCAGAATCAATTTGTCATCCACCAGAATCGGCGAAGCACCAAAGCCGTAGAACATATTGAATGCTTCCATCGGCATTCGCCATTTCTCTTTGCCAGCGGCATTGAACGCGATCAATCCAAAATCCTGAAAGAAGGCATACACGTTCGTGCCATCAGTCACCGGGCTAGGTGAAGCAGGGCCGTTGACATTTTCCAGTCGTGCTTTATTGAGTCGTGGCACTTCACGCTGCCATAAAATTTTGCCGGTCTTGCGATCCAGCGCGATCACAAACAGCTTGTAGGTGAATTTATCATTCTTCGTGGTCGGTGTGTGTGCCGTCACAAAGATGCGATCCCGCGTCAACACGGGGGAAGAATGCCCCGCAGGCAAAGGCGTTTTCCAGACGACGCTTTTGTCCGGCCCGAATTCGGTGGGCAAATTCTTGGCCGAGGAAATCCCCGTGCCATTTGGCCCGCGAAATTGCGCCCAATCATCATTGGCGAAGGTGGCGTGAGACAAAAGCAGAATGATGCTGAAGAAAATAGAGAGTTGAAAACTTCGCAGTAAAGACATTATTTTTTCTCAGAAATACAGAACAAGGTGTTTTGCCCTCGCAGGAAAATTTCGCCGTCCACGACCACAGGCGACGCAATGAAAATCTGGTCTTCCAAAGTATTCGTTGCCAGCACTTCGTACTTCTCGCCCATTTTCACGATCACGACATCACCTTCCTCCGTCGCCAAATAAATCTTGCCATTCGCGCCGACGGGCGAGGCTTTGAAATTGTAGGGCTTCGGCAATCGCACGCGATGATAATACGGCGTTCCCGTCTTCGCATCGAAGCAACTGAACAGCCCGTTATCCGTCAACGCGTAGAATTTTCCGTCGTGTAACACGGGCGACGGCGTATACGACAACCCGCGCGTCTCGCTCCACAAAATAGAATCTGTCCCGGTCAAATCGCCTTCTTTGCCCAGCTTGATCGCCAGCAATTTTGGATCGCGGTGACCGGTCATCGAATATACAATGCCGTCGTGATAAATCGGAGCCGGAATCGCGTTCAACCCAAGGCCAGCGCATTCCCAAATGGATTTACCGGATTGCAAATCATAGCTGCGGATTTTGCCCGTCGCGTTGATGATGACCTGATGTCGCCCCGCATGTTCGACCACCAATGGCGTGGCCCACGTGCTAACTTCATCGCGTTTGCTGCGCCACAGTTCTTTGCCGGTGGTTTTGTCGAGCGCGACGATGAATGAATCCGTTTCCTGATCGAAGTTCAGAATCAACGTGTTGTTGTGAATGACAACCGCCGTACCTTCCCCGAATTCATTGCGCATCCGCAGCCGCACGCCCATATCTTTTTCCCAGATCAACTTGCCATCCAGGTCGTAACAAAAAATGCCGCGCGAGCCGAAAAACGCATACAGATGCTTACCGTCCGTGACCGGCGCATTTGACGCGTGGCTGCCATACATGCGGTGATAGCCTTCATGCGGCACGGCAGTTTTGGCGACTTTCTGCCACAACACTTTGCCGGTCTTTTTGTCCAGGCAGATCACCGTAAACTGCTGCTCCTGATTCGCGCCCGCACCGCCGTTGGGATGGCGACCATCACTCGGCAGGTTCCCGGTTTTTCCGGTGGGAACCGCCGTCGTGACAAAAATCCTGTCGCCCCAGACCACAGGCGTTGAATGCCCACGTCCCGGAATCGCTGCTTTCCATTTGATGTTTTCGGTATCGCTCCATTTCGTCGGCGCATCGCTGCGCGCCATCCCGTTGAAATCCGGCCCCCGCCATTGCGGCCAGTGG
>JAEUQN010000212.1 GCA_016789725.1 Blastocatellia bacterium
TCCGGCGGACAGCGACAATGAACTCTCACCGCCCAATTCCAACCCGCGCCAGGCTGCTGAATCTACGCCCACACGCGCCGCGAATTCCGCGCCGCTCTCGCCGCTCAACGCCACGCCAACATTAGCCGAAAGGCCCGCCGAAACGCTGGCCGAAACACCGAGACCAATGCCAAGACCACCGCTGACGGCGAGGCCCGGCGACGCGGCATTGCTGCGGCTGTCGGCTTGCGCTTGCAATTCGCGGTCGCGGTCTTGTCCTTGAATCGAAAGCGTAACTTTGGCGCGTAATGGCACTCCATTCGCCGCGAAGTGGTCGAAGTCAATCGTCAGGTTGTCTACTACGCCATCCACAATCAAATCGCCCCACGTGAAGCGCAATCGCGGCGGCGCATTTTCCTGTTGCCCCGTGCCGCGCGGGATCAAAAAGCGTTCGACCTTCTTCGTTTTTTCGCGGACCGAACGCGGGCTTTCGGATGAGCCTTCGTCTGCTGTGTCAAAAACCAAATCCAGCGCGAGTGTAGTCGAACTGGGGCCGACGAATTGCCGCACCTGACGCCCTTGCGATTGATTTCCTTCCACGCGATTATTGAGCGTCAAACGCAAAGTTGTAGGATTGAACTGCACCGGAAACGAATCCTGTTCGGTGTTGTTCTCATCCAGTTCCGCGATAGTAGCTTTTTGCAATTGCATACGATTTACAAACTAAACGACGCTTAGGATTCGACTAGGCGCAGACCTTCGTGCGCAATGTGTAACTCTTCAATGGCGACTTCCCCGGTTTTGGCATTCAACTCCGGCCCACGAATTTTCAGGGGCAAGCCGCGCTCAAAAACCCATGTCGCCGCCACCTCATCGCCGCGACTCATCACTTGAATGATGCCGTCGTAGCGCGCGACAGGCCGCTCGCCTGCGACGATGCCTTGCAACCAGCGCCACAGCTCTCGATTGACCATGCCGCTGTTGTCGTAAAACATGCCGCGCTTCAGAATGATCGGACTGTACTTGGCGCGCCCGACGCGTTTGATGACGCCATCATTGCGCCCTCCTTCCAAATATTCCTGCACGTCCATTTCGACTTCGAGGCCGCTGCATTCCTGAAATGCGCCATCGCTCAGTGCGCTGCCCGTCGGGGAATCGCTGGGAGCTTGCGAACCGGATTCGCCGCCTGCGCTTTTCCGCAGCTTGATTTGAAATCGAAAGGCTCGCAGTAATTGATTCGCCATCGCTCCTCACTTTTCTTTCATCGTCAATGTGCCGTCGCCATTGCGTGCCAGTCGCAGCACAATGAATTCCAACGGTTCAGCGGGCGCAACCCCGATTTCGGCAATCAATCGCCCGGCGTCGGTGATGTACGCGGGGTTATTCGTTTCATCGCAGCGCACAAAAAACGCCTGTTCTTCGGTTGCACCGCGAAATGCACCGAGGCGATAAAGCTGGCGCAAGTAGTTTTGCAAAAGCAGTCGAATCTCCGCGCGCAAGGCTCGATGATTCGGCTCGAAAACAGCCCATTGCATTTGCTGATCCAATGCGCGGCGCAGCATTGTAATCAGGCGGCGCACACTCAATTGTCGCCACTGCGAATCGCGGCTGAGCGTGCGGGCGGCGGTCAATCGCACGCCGTCGCGTTCGCGCACATACACATTGATGTGTTGTTGATGCAATTCGTCGTGGCGCAGAGGTGAGACTACGTCGTCAAGTCCGATCACTTCGGCAGCCAGCACATTGGCGGGGCCTTGCGGCACCCCGAACGCCAGTTCCTGTTTGGCAATAATTCCAGCAGCCACCGCAGAAGGCGGCACGCGCACAATCGCATCGCGGCTGTCATCACGACGCGCCACTTGCAACCAGGGATGATAGGCGGCGGCATACGCCGAATTGAACGCGGTGCGCCATTGCAACATCTGGCGTTGCGTGAGACCCGGCGGCACATCCAGCAAGACGACGAAGGATTGCAAGGCTTCCGCTAAATTTACCAATTGCTGTTGGAGTGCAATGATGATCGCGCGCTCAGCAGGCAACTTGGGATTTAGCCGCAACCCCGCCAAATCGTACTGCGGCTTGGTTTGTTCGGTGAGGTTCGGCGCGACCTTGATGCAACGCGCGAACTCCGGCCCGGCAAGCGAAACCGGATCAGTGATGATTTCAAGCGGTGCCAGCGGCTGCGGCGAATACAAATCAGGCACTGCAACCAGCGACAAATCTGCCAGTTGAGTGAGCGCGTGAACGCCACTGCCCGGCTCTTCGTTGCCGAGCGTCCACAACGGATCAAAGAAATCGTCGGGCGTCATCGCTTCATACCGATCTTTGATCGGCAGCCCATCCGATGGATTGCTGAAAGGTTGCGACCATCCGGTTGGATTCAACGCCGTATCCTCCGGCAGCATCTCCTGCTCAATCCAACTTGGAGCGGGCAACACCAATTCGGATTCGTAGCAGAGCGTTTTGGCGATCCAACGCGGATGATCGGCGGATAAACCCAAACGCGCGTGTTTTTCCTGTCTGCCGTCGTTGTCATTCAACAGCAATTCGCCTTCGATTTGCTCGGCTTGACGCACGGTGCTGGTGACCGCGACATCGAATTTTGCCTGCCAGCTGATGTCACCACTGCCAACGATGGCCTGCGGTTCAAGCTGCGTAATGAAGCGCAGCACGCATTGCCCGTTGTCCAGCGTGAGCCGCAAGAGCGCACCCATCAACGGCGCATCGCTTTCATCCTCGAAGGCAAGAGACCCCAGATTGGAATACAGCGGATTGAAGGCAAGAGGCCGCGACGTGAATTCCAGCGCCGCGCGCAGGCCATTGCCCCAACTCCCTTCATTTCGTGCGCGCAATGTGAGCGGTTCATCGGTCTTTGATTTGACGGTGGGAACCTGACCGGCTGCGACGCCCCGCGAGTTTTTGATTTGATCGTTATATTCGTGGACGATGCGCGCGATGTAAGCACGCCGCCCGCCCTGCTCAAAAAACGAAGCGACCGCGTACGGCAACAATCCTGGCCCCTCGAAGCCGCCAAACAAGCGGCGATATTCGTCGAAACTCTCCACTGCAATGGCAACTGTCCGCCGCGCTCGCTCCGGCAGATTGAGCAACGTCTTGTCGCTCTGCCAATGCCCGCTGAAAATGAACTCTCGTGCTGGCCCGCGCGGTGCGACGCCGACAAACGCGCACACATCCATTCGCACGCCCGTGAACGCACGCAACGGAGATTCCGGCAAATGGTAAATGCCCGGCGCACCGAGCGAGAGCAGTTTCATAATTGAGAATGGATAATGGATAGATGAGAATTGAAACGGCCTTGAATTATCAATTCTCAACTATCCATTGTCATTTGTACTCGACCCCTTCGTGGACGAGGTGCAGTTCTTCCATTGCGACTTCGCCTCCGCCTTTTGCCGCGAGCGTTGGGCCACTCCATTTTTTCGGCTGGGCATTGCGCAACACCCATGTCGCAACCGGCTGTCGGGCTTCATCCAACAACGTGATCGTCGCATTGACCGGCGCGTAGGCTCCGTCGGCAACAGACTTGATCCACTCGAAAAGTTTTGTCTTGCCCACCAAGCCGCGTTTGAGCGTGATGTCATCCAACTTGTGCGTGTTTGGAATTTTGCGGGCGGTGTTGAATTTTTCGTTGCCGTTGCGATATTCGGAATAGCTCACGTCCATTCCCAATCCGCTGACGTCTGAAAACCCACCAAAGACTTCGCCGGGATCATCGTTTTTGTCGCCCAGCGAAACCAGATAATTAAATGCGCCGTAAGGATTGGCACGTTCGACTGGCATATCGTTCTCCTCATTTAAGCTATTTTTTTAAGAAAAAGAATTTTCTTTCCACTAAGTCACACGAAGATTCACAAAGGGATTCAGCTCATTATTTTTCCCCACTTCGTGGTACTTGGTGTGGCTTTGTGGAAAAACATTTTCTTGTTTTCTCCAGTAGCTCACTAAATCTTGGCATCGGCTGTCCATTGACCAATGCGGAAGATGACAAACTCGGCGGGCTTGACCGGCGCAACACCGATCAGGCAAATCAGCCGTCCGTTGTCGAGATCGTTTTGTGTCATCGTCGTGCGATCACAGCGGACAAAGTACGCCTGTTCGGGTTTATCGCCGAGCAATGCGCCATCGCGCCATAACACCAGCAGGAAGTCTTCAATCGTTTGGCGAATGTTGGCCCATAAACGCGGGCCGTTCGGCTCGAAGACCGCCCATTGCGTGCTTTTGTCAATCGAATGCTCCAGGTAAATAAACAGCCGCCGCACGTTGACGTATTTCCATTCGGGATCAGAACTCATCGTGCGTGCGCCCCAGACGCGATTGCCTCGCCCTTCAAAAAAGCGCAGTGCGTTGATGCCTTCAGGATTAAGGACATCCTGTCGCGCCTTATTGATATTGGCCTCGAAGCGCGTCAGCCCACGCACGATTTCATTGGCCGGAGCCTTATGCACGCCGCGTTCAATGTCGCTGCGCGCATAAATGCCCGCGACAAACCCAGATGGCGGCAAGAGCAATCGTTTCGGCGGTGCGCCCTGCGATGGACGTTCGGTCGGATCGAAGATTTCAATCCAGGGGTGATAGAGCGCCGCATACTTGCTGTCAAAGCGACCACGAAACGCGCGAATCTCGGTCATCGAACTGCCTTGCGGCGCGTCTACGACAGCGATGCGATAGCGCAAATTCTCGGCGTGCGAAATCAAATGTTGTGCAGAAACGGCAGTATCGTCCACCGCGCTGTAGCCGCCAGCGTCGGGCAACGCAACGATGGCAATGTCTTCAATTTCGCCGAGTGCTTCGAGTCCTGTCGCTTTTACTTCGGCGTGATCGGGGTCTGCCGGCTTGCCCTTCAAATCATCAGGCCGCGCTTCCAATCCATCGTGGCCATTGGCGAGACGTGGGTTGGGATTTCCTCGCAATGCCACCATCAATTGCAACGCGGCATCGGTCATCGCGCCGGGTGGCGTCCAATCCAGCCAAACCACCGCGTTTTCATCTTCGGGATCGTCAAGTTGCAGAATCTTACCGATGTAGCGTTTCTGACGCGGATCAGCCGCGAGTTCGTCATACACATCGGTGCGGTCGGGCGAGACCTTCACGACGACTTGTAATTCGATCAGCCGAATGATGTCAGTGGCGTTAGGGACAACCGGTCCGCCGCTACCAGCAAATGTTTGCTTCCCATCAGCGTCAACATTAACGAGAGCCAGGTTGGCAGCCGTCAAGGCGTCATTTCCGGTAGGAAGTGCGGGCGGCGGCGGCGGCAGGATTTCGACGACAGCGCCCGCCTTGGCTCGCTTCGCTTGCACGCCGAAAGTCGGGTGGGAATACGTGAGGTTGCCGCTGCGCACGACATTAGTTTGCACGAGCACTTCTCCCATATCGCCGGGCCAGCGCGCGCGCCAGGTGGCTGTTGCCGCCCCCACCGCGACAGCTTGATTGGCGACGCCGTAGTCAAAAGTATCAGGTGCAGTCTCGCGCGGGGTGAAGACGCGGGAAACGTAAAGCCGTTTGCCGCCATTGTCGAAGAAGGCCCGTGCCGCATGCGCTAAATAGCAATAGCGTTCGTCGGCTCCACTCGCCCCCAGCTTGAGCGATTCCAAACCACCGTAGACTCGCTCGAATTCAGTGAAGCTCGTAATCAATCGTGGCTCTGTCGTCTTCGGGCCGTTTGCATACTGCACTGGGCCGTAACGGGTCATCCCGGCAAATCCAGTCGTACTGGTCGGCACACCTTCGATGGATTTGGAACGGAAGCTGACTTCTTCGACGTAAACTCCAGGCGCTAAATATTCAGGCATAACAAGCACTCCTCAATTGAGCGCACAACGCGCTAAGTAATCACAAACGTAGTTTCCAGGCATTGCCCAATCGTGAAATTCACCGTGGGCGTGGCAAGTTCCGCATACCCGCTCGGCAAACTAACACCCGTTGCGACCGGGTCATCTGCACCGGGTGGAGAAAGTGTTTCGAGCGGCAAATCCCACAACGGATCGCGCATCGGCAAATCCACTGGGAGAGGAACAGGAGGCACCGCCGGGCCAAAGATTTTTATTTCAAGCTCAACTTCGTGCGGCTTATTTTCCTGTGCTCCAATCAACACTGGCTCCAATCCCAACGCTTTGAATTCCGCCGCGCGAATCGCAATCAATAACAAAAACTCGCCGCGATCATCACCATGCGCGCGCCCAATGACCGGCGCTTTGCCGGGGATGCGCGCTTCAACCCGCACCCACCGCAGAGGTTGATTGTTCCGCCGCACAGTTGCACGCAAAGCCGTGGCCGTCGGTTCAAAGCCATACGCCGCGCCGGGGAAAAAGAAGGGGCGGCGTATGCGGCGCGCGAATCCTTTTTTATCCACTTGTTCTTGCGCTTCGGCCTCGCTGAGCGTCAGCAATGGGATGCGCAAACGACGCGGCACAATGCGGCGACGGTCCCGGCGCGGATCATAGCTGCGCTCTATCGCATCAAAGAACCGCAAATCAAGAGAAGTCTTCACGCCCTTTTGATACCGGAGCGCGAAGAGATTGGAATTGTGGCGTTCCAGTGGTGGCCCACTCAGGTGCGCATCGTCATACACCGCCTGCAATTGATACCGCAGTCGGGCATCGTGCTGCGCGTCCATCGGCTCAATGCCGAGCGCCAGGCGATGAATGATTTCGTCATACCGGCTGGGTAAAAACAGGTTCATGGTTGCGCCTCCGCCGTCACGCCCGTAATTGCCGTGATGACCGGCCCGGCGGTGGGTTGCTGACGTCCATCCAACCGGATGACGCGCGCGATGTACGGCACACTGAGCCGGTAATCGGTCGGCAAGGAATCGAAGGTTCGCATCACGGCTTCAGTGGAAATTTCTTCGAGCACTAATTGAATGGATTCCCCCGGCCCCCATCCAATAGAAGGATTGAGCAACGGGCCGCTCAGGATGGGGGTGGTTTCCAAACACTGCATCGCCGCGCCCAGAATGAGATGTTCGTCTTCGGCATTCCCGGCCCACGGCGTAATGAGATAGTGCAAATCCAGCGCCAGATGTGCCTTGCCATCGCGCAAGCTCACCGCCGACCAAGCGGCACGCATCACTTTGTTGAAGTCCACGCGGTACAGAAAAATTGACAGCGCAGGAGAGCCAATCTTGGTCGGCACATTGGTTTTCTCGAAATCATCTGTCGTTGCCAAAACAACACGCGGCGTCGGCTTCACCAGCATGGGGTCTTTTTGCAGCGGGTTATGTTCCGCAAAGCAAGCCGCCAGCAACGACTCAATGCTTTTCCCCACATCCGCAATGACACTGAATCCGGCCAAAGAAAAGTCCTCCGGTAAATGCAAAAGGCAAACAGCTGCCACTTGATTTCTATTGTATGCTCACCCGTCTTGCGATTTATCTCGTCCGCGTTTGATCCACTGTCGCCATTTTCCTTTCCCAACCTCGGCCCCCATTGCCTTGAGGTAGGGCGCAATAAACCTTTGAATGTCGGGCAAATTGTTCAGGTATTGCCGCTCGCCATCCGGCACATGTGTGATGTGTCCGCGCCAAACCACAGGCTTCGTTTCATCTACGATTTCTTCGACCCATATCTTGATGATGAACGAATGCGTGTCTGAGCCAAGAGATGCCATGCGCCCTTCTTTGCCTATCTCCAATGGTCTGAACTGGAGTTTGACGAATCCGATATTCTGATGACGATTTACAGCGAGAATATAAGAACGCTGCGTCTGATGCGTGTCTGAGTGAGCGTCTGAATTTGCGTCTTAAGATACTTTTCTCGGCTATTTCTGATGAGGAAGCGAATTTTCTATGAGTTGTATCTCGGTGTGGAGTTCCTGCTGCAATTGCGTGAGAGAAGATTGCAATTGGCGGAAATGCGCCAAAATCGTAGTTAAAGGGAGCGAAGGAGAGATCGTCGGTAAAGGTGCAACACGAACTGAAGAGTCAGGCACTGTGTCCACTTGATCCAGGCAAATTCGTTCATACAAAAGCCGGGTTTGCCGGGAGGGAGCCACGCCGAGCTCTTTGTGTAGAGCCTCTCGACACTGTTCATACTGGCGCAGCGCTGCCGTGCGGTCTCCCATCAAATATGCGAGTCGCATCATCTGTTGATGCGCCCGTTCGCGAGCCGGATCGCATTTCAAGATGCGGGTTGCATACCACAAACCGGATTCGTAATCGCCCTGCATTTCACAGTGCGCGATAAGCTTATCAAGGGCGGCGAGATATAAATTCTGTAAATGTTCGCGTTCATACAAACACCAATCAGAATACCAACCTTCCAGCAAATCCCCCTCATAGAATTCGATTGCCTGCCGCAACTCTTGCGCGATTGGTTCCTCAATCACCGTGTTGGGGCGAAAGTGGCTGAGCGCAGATTGAAACGCTTCGACATCTATCCAAAGTTCTATATTAGGATTGAACAGAATCGTCTCATTTTCAGTCAACAGCAGATCTTCTTGGCCGAGACCCAGGTGCGATCTACAGAGCGATTGCAAATGCCATAAGGTCTGACGGAGATACTTTTTCGATTGCGCTGTGGCGGTCTCTCCCCAGAAGACGCTGGCTAACTGTTCTCGATTTTGAGGGACTTTGCGATGCAGGAGCAAATACCCAAATAATTCGTGCGCCTTACAATTTTCACGGCAGCACCAAACTCCTGTTTGTGACCTGATCTCGAATTTCCCCAATAGATGTGCGCTGTATTTGTACTTCATAAATTATGCATCTTTCCTGGGGCAAGGTGATGACAGGTTTCTTCGGCTCAGGCCAGCTCAATGCCCGCGCACTGAGAATTTGGCGATTCCGATTTTGATAAAGAGGGGATGTTCCTGGCTACCTGGTAGGGGAGTTACTTCAGGGCCGATTGCTGAATGCTTTTCGGTAATCAATGACGGCGCAGCATTTTGTACTCGTAGGGGAATTTTCTGAGTTGCTGGTTGATAACAGGGGAAGTGCCAGCGGAACTTTTACATGTTGGCACATGCGTTGTCAACCATCGCCGCGAAGAGGTGGGTTTTCAGACAGGTAAATCAGCCCCGGACAAGCTTCCTTCCTCAGCGCATTTTTACCTGCACCGGATTGGCAGGCATTCCCTCTACCCATACTTCAATGCTGACATCGCCTTTGCCCGCCAGGCTTCGCGGCAAGAGCACATTGATTTGATCCAGCCCCAGGTATGTTCCCTGCGCGCCGGAATATTCAACGGGAGCCTCCACTCCATCAATCTTAACGGTCACTTTTTGCCAGTGGGTGCGATTCCTGATTCCAGTTCCGTACAAAACCAGGTAGACCTTTTCGGACTCCAACCTCCAATCAATCAGCGTCGCAACATACGTTTGTTTTTCGGGGTCAAACTGTCCGACTGGCTCAATCACTTGGGAGCCATCAGCCTGAACGCGCACGACATTGGCGGCGGCAAGTCCCTTGCCGCTCGCATCCGCCGCGAAAAGACCGGGCGCAGTTTTCATAACCTGGATTACACCGTCTGTCCTCATCCCATTTGAATTGGTGATGGTCACGATTGCGATGCCTTCTGCGGTTCCCGCCGGAATTTGATAATTGATTTGGGTAGGCGAAACATAAAAAAGAGGGGCTTGTCGTGAGGCTCCGAGGCTGTCTACCACCACCACCGTCGTACCTGCCAGGATAGTTGGCAACGGTACGGAGAGAGCACTTTGTGTATCACTTGCCAAGTCTGTTCCGAATGCTGAGCCAATGGCCTCGGCAGCCAGTTGCGGCCCCGCATAGCTCGCGGCTGAAACGTGTGTCGCAGCACGACCCGTGATTGCGATGGAAGCGTTCGTATAAGTTGACGGCGGCAAGGTCGTAGCATTTGCCGCAACGATTTCTCGCTTGATGATCTGATCGCTGAAGCGAACTTGCGTAGTCGCATCGGCATCACCGCCCACTCCAACAAAGCGGAGCGTAATCACAGAGCGCGTCCCCACAGGATAGGTCTGCCCACTCGCCAGCGCCAACGCCAGGCCGATTCGCCCTGTTGCGGCCTGCGTAGTGTTAACGTGCGCGACTGCGCTGCCTACTACATCCAGGAAACCGAGTATTGCGGGATCGTAATCCAAAGTGAAACTCAAGGCATTTTCATCGCCCTGCGCCTCAAGCTCGATTTGCAACGCATTCACCTGACCGCGTCGAAAGGCTGCATTTACAGCCCGCACCGTTCGTGCCTGCGTTGGTAGGCTTTCGTTATTTTTGCCTGTCGGCGTCGCCTGACCAACGGATTCCATCAAGCCCGATGCGTTGCTTGTCGGGCCACCCACCAGTACCACGGGATCAAATCCAGCCGCATATCGCCCAGCTTGCACCCAATCAGCCAGCGAAATCTTTCCATCGCCCAACGTTGCTTTCGGCGCGCAATCCGCGCGTTGATATTCGCTGCCATCATTGGGAGTATCCAGTCTGGCAACGAAACGCCCCGTTTGCACCCAGTCTGCAATGGTGACTTTGCCATCACCATTGCCGTTTGGACGTGGCGCGACATCCGCTTCATAAGCAGGCGGCGCATTGATCGTGAAACTCAGCGCGTTGGAAGGCCCACCACCCGGCGCAGGATTGACAACGATAATACTGGCTGACCCGGCAGCAGCAATGAGGCTCGCGGAGATGGTCGCTGTCACCTGCTTGTCATTGACGAACGTCGTCGCAAGATCACCTCCATTCCACTGCACCTTCACGCCGTTCACAAAACCTGTCCCATTCACCGTCAAAGTGAACGCGCCACTTCCGGCTGTCGCCGCATTCGGATTGAGATTGGTGATGGTCGGAACAGGATTTGGCAAAGGTGAAATCGTAAAGGTCAATGCGTTCGACGTGCCGCCACCGGGCGTAGGTGTGAAGACAGTGACATTAGCCGATCCAACGGCAGCGACATCGTTCGCGGAAATCATCGCACTCAATTGCGCTGTCGAGAGAAATGTCGTAGGTCGCGTCGCGCCGTTCCAGCGCACTTCAGAATTGCTCACGAAATTTGCACCATTGACGGTCAGGGCGAAAGATGAACTTCCTACGATAACCGAAGCTGGACTAAGAGAACTGATGGTTGGCGCAGGATTCGGTTCCTCGCCCACCCGCGTGACGGCATCGGGTTTGTCGGGAGCCGCTTCGATGTTGCCTGCATTGTCGCGCGCGATGCTGTAGAAACGATATGTCTTGCCATTCTCGCCCGTGAATTCCGCAGTCGTATCGGTCGTGCCAGTAACGAAAGGTTGATATGGCCCATCGCCCTCGGCATACCAAATATCGAAGCTTTGTAATCCTGCTCCCCCTGCGATGTCATCCCCTGTCCAGTTGAGCATGAACGTGGTGGGCGAAGTGGCAGGCAACGCCGTCATCATACTGAACGGCAAATCCGCATCCAGCGTATTCGTCACCGTGTTGGTGGTGATCGGCTCTTCGGTATCGAAGATGATCGTCGCCTTGTTGCTGATGATTGTGCCGGTCGGCGCGCCCGCTTTGGGCAAGATAGTGTACGTCACATAGCCCTGCCCGCGCCCCGTTTCATCGTTGGGTGGCAACAATCCCAGTGAGGCACTGTTGGGCTGCTCGCCAGTCTTCGGATCAATCGCCGTCAGCGTCCACGTGACCTGTCCGGTAGCAATGTCGAGCCCGGCAGTGATGTCGGCCATCATATTGCCCAACTCTTCGCCAAGTTGCATCCGACCTTGATAGAAGGCGCGATTGTCAGGAACGGTGATGCGATATTTACCGAAGCCAATCTCTTGCAGGCGGAAGGTGCGTGGGTCAAGATTTGGGTCGAGTTGGTCAGTGATACGAATGCGTTGGGCGGCGGCAGTAGCGGTTGGCACATTCTCAAAATCAATATGGTAGAGCAAGGGTTTCTGGTAGCTGACGAAGTGTTGA
>JAEUQN010000213.1 GCA_016789725.1 Blastocatellia bacterium
TATTCATAAACTCCTTTCAGTTGCGCCCTCACGGCTAACGTGCGGCGCTGAAGCAATACATGGCACTTCGTGTCCGTACATAAATTCGCCCATTGCTCAGGGCAGGCGTTGCGCCAACCTCGTCGCCGAGGTCGTTGACGGCTAGCACTTCCCACTCCGCGCCCGCTTTGAGAACGGTGATCTTGCCTTCGGTATTGGCGAGGAACACTTTGCCATCGGCGGCAACAGGTGAGGCGTAATACTCGCCCAACGCGCTGGGGCTTCGGCCCTGTTTCAGCATGCTGCCAGTCGCAGGATCAAGTGAAGTGATGATGCCACCGGTCTTCACCATGTAATACACGCCCTGATACAACAGCGGTGCGGGAATGTATGGGATGTTTTTCTGCACCCGCCAGCGCACTGCGCTTGCCGCAAGCTGACCGCGCGCCTTGCCCGGACGAACGGCAATCGCGCCCCATTCGCCCATGCCGTAAGCGCGAGCCTTCTCCCACTCCGCCGCGAGAACGACTTTGTCGTCATTTTCATCAATCCAGCCGAACTGATCTCCGAGGTTTGGATCATTGCGAAACTCCTCCAATGACAACCGCCCATCTTTGTCTTTGTCGTATTGCGCCAACGCTGAGGCAAAGGTCGGTAGCAGCGGTTCACTGCCGCCCAATGTAGAGATCAAGAGCGTGTCGCCAGCAACCAACGGCGTCCCCAGTGAACCAGTTGACCCCATTGGCAGCCACCAGCGGCTGGCACCAGTTTTGAGATCGTAAGCGTCAAGCCGTGACGAGCCGAGTACGATCAAATCTGTGCGTGTCGCATCCGGTCGAAAGATGATCGGCGTAGCCCAGCCAATCGTCATGCCTGGTCGGTCGGCCTTCCAGCGCAAACGTCCGGTCGCGCGGTCAAGCGCAATGGCGAACGATCCCATCACCTGATCGCAAACCAGCAAGACCAAGCCGTCGGCGATGATCGGCGAGCCTGACATCCCGTAGAAGTTTTTGAAAGGGCCGAGGGCGTGACGCCACTGCTCTTTCCCACCATTGTCATACGAGACCAAGCCCAATTCAGGGAAGAAAGCTATGACACCGCTCGCGTCAGCGGCTGGCGTAGGCGACGCCGGGTCATTGGCTTTGTATGCGCCCTGCACTCGTTCGCGCTTCACGTCCCGCCGCCACAACTCGCGGCCTGTGCTCGTATCGAGGCAAAACGTAATCAAGCGTTCGCCCTCGCTTGCCGTGCCGTAAAGTCGCGTGCCTATCACGACGGGCGATGACTGCCCATAGGGAATCGTCGCCTTCCACGCCATGTTTTTGGTCGGCGAAAATTCGACCGGATAACCCGTGGACGAATCAACACCAGAACCATTTGGCCCGCGAAACTGCGACCACTGCGCGTCGGCGCGGCCACAGATGAGAATTGTGACGAGCAGGATAAATAAACTCGTTTGCTTTGATTTTCTGACCATTCGATTTCTCCTATAACGCTGAAAGGAATGACACCCCGAATTGACGCAGTTACCGATGCTCAGCTTTTGCGGCGGATAGAATAGAGTTTGGTTTCCGTGCGTACCAGCAAACGTTCGCCGACGATGGCGGGTGACGCCAGCGCCATTTCGTCCAGCGCATTCACGTGCAGGAGCTTGAACGTTTCGCCTGCCGCGATAACGAAGGTTTGCCCTTCTTCGCTCAGGCAAAACAGTTTGCCGTTGGAAATCCAGGGCGAAGTCGTGAACGCCGTCGCTGCCGGGTCAATGCGCGTCTTGTAGGTTTGCTTGCCCGTGCTGGCGTCAAAGCGCGTCAGGATACCTGTTTCGGTCAGCGTATAGATGCCGCCTTCGTACGCCACGGGCGTTGGCAAATAGGTTCCGCCGCGCGGTTGTGACCAGGCGACATACTGGTTCGCGCTTTCAGTTTTGCTGAGTGAGATGTCTCCCGTCGCACCGGGACGAAGCGCGAACAACGGCCCACCACGCCCAGCGTTGACGTACAGTAGTCCGTCATAAGCGAAGGGCATCGGAATCGGTATTTCGGAGATGCCTGAGATGCGCCATAGTTCTTTCCCCGACAGGTCGTAACTCACGGCTTCGCCCGGCCCTACTGTAACAATCTCGGTGCGCAGCGCGTGTCGCCAGACATACGGCGTCACCCACCCTGACTTCCGCCCCTTGGCGCCCATGTCCCGATTCGTGCGCCAGATTTGTTTGCCCGTCTGCTTGTCGTAAGCAGCAATGTATTGCTGCTTTTCGTTGTCGCTCATCACGATCAGTTGGTTCCCGATGAGCGCGGGCGAACTCCCCGTGCCAAAGTCGTGATAGATCGGATTTGCTTCGAGCGGTGTCGTCCACACCTGCTTGCCCTTCAAGTCAAACGCCCATAGCCCCAAATTCCCCACGTAAACATACACGAATTTCCCATCGGTCACGGGACTCTCTGACGTAAAACTGTTCTTGCGATGCCGTCCGCCGGGAGGCTGCCCCGTAAAAAATTCTTTTTGCCATTCGACCTTGCCGCTCGTCAGGTTTAGGCAATAGAGAAAGTAATGGAGCTTCACTTCATTCGGCATTTCGAAGTCGCGTTCATTGAGACGGTCACGAATCTCATTCGGCGAAAGCCCCTGCTTTCGCAGTTCCGCACTGTATTCGTTGCTATATTCCGTTCCGATCTGCGGCGACTTGGATTTGCCTTCAGTGACTGCGCTCGTCAGGTAAATTTTGTCGCCCGTCACAATCGGCGAAGACCAGCCGCGACCGGGAATCGCCTGCATCCATTCGACGTTTTCCGTTTTTGACCAGCGTTCAGCCAGCCGCGCGTTCGTGGCGACAGGATTTGAGTCTGGCCCACGAAACTGTGGCCAGGAAAGATGCTGGCTGTGAATCGTCAGCGACGTGAAGAACAGCGCGCACGCGAAGCCAGTCAGGCGTGCGAGAAAATGACGATCAATCACTTTGCGGATACTTTTCAGTTCAGGACAACGGGCGCTCATAATTTCATTTGCTCCTGTGGCTAGTGTTGTCAGGGTCAGAAATCCTACCAACATATTTGCTGAACCATCCAAATTTTACCAGGAGAGATGCATTCCAATGTTGGCGGGCGCGTCAATTGTTAACGTCAGCGCCATTACAGCCCAACTGGTTGCTGCTGCTGAAATAAACTGGTCTTTGCCGTAAAGGAAACCGCTCTCGAAGTATTTTTGCAAGGGGAACACACGGGTTTGCACGTGCCACGTTCCGTTGGGCTTCGCTGTCTTGAGCAAATACTGCACGCCGCGTTGATAAGCCGGATCAGCAATTGGTAAACCGCCTGCGCGATGCAAGGCGACGAGCGTTTGCCCGGTGGCATAAGCGTCGCTTGGCATGCTTGCCAACTGCGCCCAACCGCCATCGCTGCGCTGGGTGGCAAGCAATTGCGCAGCGGCTTTTTGCTTCGTCGCGTTATCTGCACCGCTCCAATGCAGCCCGAATAGTTGAAAGGTGCGATCTTCATTCGATTGCGGCGTAGTTTTGATCAGCCATTGCCGCGCTTCAGCAATCTGTTGTTTGACGGATGCGCTGCGGCCTTTGGGCGCATACAGTTGCAACGCACGCAAGGTAAGCGCAGTCGTGTTGAAATGACTGGCTTCGAGCGGCGGGCGGATGCGATTGTCCACTTCCCAATTGCCAGCTTCGGATTGATGCCCTGCCAAATAATGTACTAACGCATCGGTGTTGGCATTCGCGCTTTGCCCGCTGGCAGCGAGGCCGAGCAGGATGTATGCCGGAGTATCGTTGCCTCCAGGCGGTCTGTCCCCCTGTAATAAACGCTCGCGCTTGGCTCCCCAAACTTCGGCAATTTTGGCGTTTTCCTGTTGTACGGCTTGCTCGTCAATTTTGAAGCCGCGCTCACGCGCCAGGCTAACCGCCATCGCTGGAAGAGAATTGTTGTGGCAGGAAACACAGCCGGTTTGCTCAATGAATTTCACGCCTAAAGATTGCAGCATCGGCAGGCTTTTGGTGACAACCGAGTGGGGCGTCACAGCTTCTTCGGCTTGTGTGATGTCAGATGAGCGCGCCCAAAACAACAATGGCAACGCGAGGATGAGGCAAGAGATGAATCGTTTCATGATAAAACTCCTTTCCGTAGGAACTATTCAGCTACGCCCGCTTTGATTAGGAGGGCGATAGCTTCCGTCCAGCCTTTGCGTTGGGCAAAGGTCAAGGCCGTCCAGCCTTCTTTGGTTTTGACCTTCGGGTCTGCGCCTTTCTCTAACAGCAACTTCACTATTTCCAGCGAACTGTCCTCCGTCAGCACCGCAACCATCAATGGCGTGAATCCATCTTCGTCAATGGGATTGGGCGTTGCGCCTTGGGACAGCAACAAGCGCGTGAGAGCTAGATCACCGTTCATCGCAGACATAAACAAGAAGCCTTCTTTCGGATCGTTTACCACAACCCCTTGTTCCAATGCCCAGCGCACCGCCGCCAGATTTGAGCTGTTGACCAGAGCTTTCAGGTGAGTCATCCCATCCTTCGTTTTGGCCTTAGGGTCTGCACCCTTGGCAATCAGCATTTGCACCAATTTCAGGTTCCCGGAAAGCCCTGCGGCCATGAGTGGCGTGAATCCATCCTTGTCCGCCTGATTTACATTGGCTCCTTTGGCTAACAGCGCCTGCACGACCGGCATTGGATTCGGTAACCGGAATGCTATCAGCAGCGGCGTTTTCTCTTCTTTGCTGACCGCATTCACATTCGCGCCTTTGGCGAGCAGCAATTGCACTTTTTTCAGGTCGTTGACTGCCCACATCAACGCTGTCGCGCCCGCTTTATTGCTGAGGTTCGGATCAGCCCCTTTGTCGAGCAGCAGCTTCACGCAATCAGCTTCGGCATTAACGACGGCGTGCATCAACAGCGTCGCCCCGTCGTCATCTTGGGCATTGATGTTTGCACCTTTGGCGAGCAACGCTTTGACCTGTCTCAGATCGCCGTCGCGGATGGCTGTGTTGATTGTTGGGGATTGATCCTGCGCAAAAATAGCTGGGCTGAAAGAGCCGCAACACAGCAGTAGAAACAAAGCTTTGATCGCGTAATGGCTCTGATTTTTCGGCGAGACGGCGGATTCATTCTTAGCCTCGCTCACCGGAGCAGCCTTCGTGTAGACCTGGGTCGTTTCTGGCGTCTGTGGAGTGCGAAATTCTTTCCAGCACAGCATTGCCAAATCGAGCAAGGCAATCACCAGGCTGACCACCGCTAGCGCCAGCAGGGCATACAGAAACGGTTGCAACCATTCCAACCACATCGCTTGCTGCAACCAGGTCGGCCAAATGCCTTCATTCATCATTGGATCGTTCATGGGGTCGCTCCTTAATTGAAATTTCGATTGCTCTGATTAAGTAGGGGGATTTCGCGGGCGAAAGTGTTCACGACTGCAAATAAAATCTGAATGATCTGAACTTCACCTGGCGCTTCATCGCTGGAAATCGGGTTTCCCCTTTCATTAGTAATCGCGTAACGCAACCAGCAAAACTTCAGTGGCTCTGAACTTTTTTTTTCAGAATCGTTTTCAGGATTGTGACTGTGAGCGCAGGCACGGGGTATACTCTAACGTCTCTTCCACACGGTATGACGCCTGAGCACTATCAACAAATCGGTCGCCTCTACCATGACGCCCTGAGCCTGGAGCCAGCGCAGCGCGGTGCTTTCTTGCTGGGCGCGTGTGGCGAAAATGAAGCGTTGCGACAGGCCGTAGAACAATTGCTGGTGGCGGATGCGCAGGCGCAAGCCGAGAACTTCATCGCCGAACCGGCACGAGAGGTGGCCGCCGAGCTGCTGGCGCAGGAGCGGAGCGCGCGCCTGGCGGGGCAGGCACTCAATCACTATCAGGTGCTCTCGTTGTTGGGGGCGGGGGGAATGGGTGAAGTCTGGCTGGCCGAAGATACGCGGCTGGGGCGCAAGGTGGCGCTTAAACTATTGCCCGGCAACTTTGCCACTGATCCTGAACGCCTGCGCCGCTTTGAGAAAGAAGCCAGGGCTGCCAGTGCCACGAACCATCCGAACATTGTCGTCACACACGAAATCGGAGAAGCCAACGGAACGTATTACATCGCCCAGGAATATGTCGAAGGCGAAACCTTACGCAATCGCATTGGCCTCCGGCCAATGCCGCTGCTGGAGGCTTTGGACATTGCGCATCAAATCGCCAACGCACTGGCCGCTGCGCACGGCGCAGGCATTGTGCATCGTGACATCAAACCCGAAAACATCATGCTGCGGCACGACGGATTTGTGAAAGTGCTGGATTTCGGGCTGGCAAAACTGACAGAACGACGCGGCGACGCGGCGACGCGGCGACAGGGCGAAGAAGCAGATACGTTGCTCGCCGAATCGCCCCGTCCCCCTGTCGCCGAGTCTCTCACCATGCCCGGCACAGTGATGGGAACCGTCGCATACATGTCGCCTGAACAAGCGCGCGGTCAGAAAGTGGATGCGCGCACCGATCTGTGGAGTCTGGGCGTCGTGTTGTACGAAATGCTCACGGGCCAACGCCCATTTCACGGGGAAAGCACCCCAGACATGTTCGTTGCGATTCTGGAACGTCAGCCCGCGCCGATCCCCGAATCGCTGACCGCTGCGCCCGCGCAATTGGCACAACTGCTGGACCGGCTGCTGGTCAAAAACAGAGAACAGCGTTACCCGTCCTCCGCGCAATTGGCTGCGGAACTAAAGCGATTGCACCATCGGCTGGAACTCGATGCCGAACGTGCATCGGGTGAGGTTTCGGAAGCGCCAACCTTGATGATCCAACAGCCTGTTCAGACTGTCGAACCGCACGCGGCAAAGCCGACGCACAATGGACAAGCTGATTCGCCCGCCCCAACGTTGTTCGGGTCGTTTTCCAGCTTGTCGGGCGTGTTGCGGCAGGCGCAAACTCACAAAATCAGCGCCGCCATCTTGGCCTTGATTCTTTTCGCCCTCGTTTCTTTCGTTGCCTACCGTTTTCTTCTCGCTCCCGCAGGCAACCGAGCCATTGAATCCATCGCGGTTCTTCCGTTCGAGAATCGCAGTGGTAATCCAGAGCTGGCGTATGTCTCAGACGGTCTGAGCGAGAGCCTGATTGACCAGCTTTCGGAGTTGCCACAACTGAAGGTGATTGCGCGCAATTCCAGTTTTAAGTTTCGGGGAGCCAATCTTGATCTGCGCGATGTGGCGTCGCAACTCGGCGTGCGTGCGATTTTGACTGGAAGTGTTGCGCAACTCGGCGACGAATTGGTAATTCGATTTGATTTGGTTGATGCGACCAACGATCAACAAATCACCGGAGGGCAATTTCAACGCAAAAGCGGCAACCTCTTACGCATTCAGAATGAAATCGCGCAGGCGGCTTCCGAGAAACTGCGGTTGAACCTGACGGCTTCACAATCCAAACGATTCGGCAGGAACGGCACGGAAAACTCCGAGGCCTATCGTTACTATCTCAATGGACTGGTTGAACTGAACGGCCCTCAAGATATCCGGGGCAAAGCCCTTGAGTATTTTGAACAGGCTGTTGCTCTCGACCCGGATTTTGCTGCGGCGCACGCCGAAATCGCCTGGGTTTATTGGTCGCAAGCCAACAATCGCAGCGATCCTCAGGCCCTGATGCCAAAAGCAAAAGCCGCCACGGAGCAAGCCTTGCGAAGTGACCCCGAATCGGCCAAAGCGCACGTTCTGAAAGCATTGCTGAACGAATACGAATTCAATTGGCAAGGCGCAGAAAGTGAATATAAACGAGCGATAGAGTTGAGTCCGAATTTGGATTTTGCCCGCAACAATTACGCCTCGTTTCTGTCGGTCATGGGACGACATGCCGAAGCCCTCGCCGAACTGGAACAACAAAGCGTCCGCGATCCCATCAATCAGCGTTTAGGCTTCTTACAAAAAGCGATTGTGCTGACTTTAGCGAGAAAATTTGATGATGCGCTCAAAGCCTATCAAGACGCGCAGGCGATTGAGCCGACCAGAGAGATTCCTTATTTTTCGTTGGGTTATGCGTACGCCGGGAAAGGTTTATGGAACGAAGCCGTGACGCATTACAAGAAATCTATTAGCTTGTTGGGCGGCGAAGACAAATACAGTCAGCCGTTGGTCTTTCTGGCCGCAACCTACGCGCGAATGCCTGAGAAACGCCCCGAAGCGCGCGCGCTCCTGAATAAGATCGAAGCCATGAATGACTATCATTCGTCAGCTCTTTTAGCGGCTGTTTACGCCGCCCTCGACGACCATAAAAAAGCCATGGAGCTATTAGAGCAGGCCTACATCAAACGCGACCCGCTACTGCGATTTTTGGGGGTTGGGTATGAATATGACGGACTGCGCAATGACCCGGCCTTTCGTGATTTGGTCAAACGAATCGGCATCGGCAAATAAAGGTGGCACTACCGTAAACCCTGTGGGTCAATGATAACGCTCATCTCACCGCTGAGACTCGCAGAGAAAAACCAAGAGGAAAGAAAACTCTCTTCCGAACTCCCTCTGCGAAACTCGGCGCGACCTCTACGCCTCTTGTATGTTGTACAGGATCGTTCATTGAGCGTAAAACCGTTTCGTCTGGGGCTGGTAGACCGATAGCGCCTTGGGACTGTGATCCCGTCGCAGAGCACGGGTCGCCTGCCCCTTCGGAATTCAACTCGAACAGTTGCCTGGGGCGGTTGACCCCGTATCTGGCAAGAAGGAGTCGTTTCTGGGAGGTTTTTATGTCGCATCTTTTTGTCGGTATCGATATTGCCAAACAAACCCTCGATTGTGCTGTGCGCCCCAGCGGGCAGTGCTGGACGCTGCCGCACGATCCGGCGCGCTTTCCCGCTCTCGTTGCGCAGTTGCAACAACTCGGCCCCACCCGCATCGTCCTGGAAGCGACCGGCGGCTTGGAAACCTTGCTCGCCACCACGCTGGCGGCGGCAGGCTTGCCCGTCGCGGTCGTCAATCCGCGCGTGGCGCGCGATTTTGCGAAAGCCAGTGGACGACTGGCCAAAACCGACCGCGTGGACGCCCAAGCGCTGGCCCACTTAGGAGAAGCCTTGGCTCCGGCTTGCTATCACGCGCCCACGCCCTACGAACAGGAGTTCGAAGCCCTCTTGACGCGCCGTCGGCAACTGGTTGAGAGGTTGGTGGCCGAGCAGAATCGGCTCGCCCAACCGCACTTGCCCGCCCCCATTCGCACCGACTTGGAGGCGCATCGAGACTGGCTCGGACAACGACTCGCGCAACTCGATGACGACCTGCGCCACGCCTTGGAGCAATCGCCGGTCTGGCGCACTCAGGATGAAATCTTGCGCAGCACGCCGGGCATCGGGGACGTCACGGCACGCACGCTGCTGGTGCAATTGCCCGAACTCGGTCGCCTCACGCACAAGCAGATCGCGGCCTTGGTCGGCGTCGCCCCTTACACGCAGCAAAGCGGCACGTGGCGCGGCGCGAGTCACATCCGGGGCGGACGCGCCAGTGTGCGCAGTGTCTTGTACATGGCCACGTTGACGGCGGTGCGCTGTAACCCGATCATCCGCGCCTTTTATCAAAAGCTGCGCGCTGCGGGCAAAGCCGCCAAAGTCGCGCTCACGGCTTGTATGCACAAGCTCTTAACCATTCTCAACGCCATGCTCAAAACCCAAACCAAATGGCAGCCACCGCAACTTTCCGCAAGTTAGTGCTTGACACGGAACACAGTTGCTCTGCGGTGAAAGAAGGGATCTATCTTATTCGTACTCGCTTGGTTTCTTTGAAAAACCGGAAATGTTCCAACGGCCTTCGATGTTCTTGTAGAGCCGTAAGCTATTAAAAAAAGCATCCGATCCGCCGCCTGCCAGCCTTGAACCTTCCTGTCCAGCAATGCGCGATCCTTCTTGTCCAGCAATTCTTGAACCCTCTTGTCCGGCAATCCGTGAACCCTCTTGTCCGGCAATCCGTGATCCTTCTTGCCCAGCGATCCTGGAACCCTCTTGTCCGGCGATTCGTGAACCTTCTTGCCCAGCGATCCTGGAACCCTCTTGTCCGGCGATTCGTGAACCTTCCTGTCCCGCAATTCTTGAGCCTTCTTGTCCTGCGATTTTTCCCTCGCTCTCTGGGACAAAACTCATTGCGTTGAATTGATCGTCAAATGTGATGCCCGAAAAATATCTGTATTTTTTCCCGGGCAGGAAGCTCATTGCTGGTGGTTCAAATTTGCGCAGGGCAACTTCGTACAAATATTTCTTGAGAAACCCCGTCCACGATAATTGTTTTCGATCCAGGTCTCTGGCAAACCATAAGCTCTCGTAGTTCTTTTTGGAGACTTCGTAACCTTCGCGCGACCACGGGAAAAACACTGAGACTCCGTTGGAGTATTGATACGCGCCGCCGCTGAAGCCACTCAGAATGACGGCCTCTTCCAACTTACGCAAGACGTTGCGACAATTCTCCTGGACACGGCGCAGCGTCGCAACGTCATCGCTCTCGTCGCCCAGTTCCTCCGCGACCAGTCCGCATTCACGATCCAGCAATTCGCAAAAATCGCCCAGATCAACATTTTGGTCGAACATATACGACTGACATTGCCAATGCACTTGCAGGATCACTCGTTCCATTTGCCTGTAAATGCGACTGCCTTCGTCCTTGAAGCAATCAAGCAGCGCGATGGATAAGTTATCGAAGGCAAGTGCCAGGTCATTAAATTTGCACAAATCCCACGCTGCCAAATCCACCGAAACGCCGCCGACAGTGTAGGCGTCCTGGCTTTGGACAAATTGCCGGACGAAGTGTTCCGCTACTTTTTCGGTTTCGTTGCCGATGCTATTGCCGCGCGCCAGACAGCCAAGAATTTTTGCATACGTCCATCCCGCGCTTGGAACGCTGCCCTCAGAAGCGATCATTGTCTTGGCGACATAACCGAACTGATAGCCGACTTCAAACATCCCCATCACGCAACTATCGAATCCTAAGATGTCCAACTTCTGACCAAGCAATTCCGTCGTTTCACGTGCGCGCTCTTCGCCCCTCAATTTGTCTTTCCTGGCATCCTTTTCGAGGTCTTTTTTCTTGTCCACAATGCGCTGTAGCGTAAAGTACAGGTCAGCCATCTTCATCGCTTTGCCAGACGTTTCGTCCCTAAACAAACCGATGTCCTGAAAGCCGAGTGAATGACCGGAAAAGATCAGCGCATAGCGGCGCGCGCGGCGACCATAAGTGATTTCGCCATCGCGTTCGACCTCGACTTTATTGACGCACCAATCCACAAAATTCACGACCGAATGTCTATGCGCAGCGTTCTCGTTTTCCTTCTGTCCGCGCACCGGATAGAGTTTATTGGGAACTGTAAACGAGCGCACATAGCGCGGTTTTTGTGAGTCGGAAAAATCACAATAGAGCGTGGGAATTTGCGGCGAATTTCCGTCGTAGTACACAAATAAATTGGGGCTTTCCTCGCCTTCGCGCGGAATTTCCTTGATCTGCTCCAACGCATACGCCATGTCCACCGCCAGGTTATTATCACCGGCCATATAGATCATGATCGTCCATTCTTTTTGGTTCATTGTTCGACCTCCGATTGACAGATATTTTTTCCGCCGATGGCTCACACCAACTGCAAACGGAAAGTGCTTGGACTTGCGACAGGCAGTATATGCAGGAGCAACTACTTATTGCCAGTAATTGCGGTCGAGCGTGCGATAGTTCACCGCTTCTGCAATGTGATCGCTCATCACATTTTTTACGCCCGTCAAATCCGCAATCGTGCGACTCACTTTCAAAATCCGATCATA
>JAEUQN010000214.1 GCA_016789725.1 Blastocatellia bacterium
ATAGACGAATTCCTGGCGGACAAGTCAGCGAACGCGTATGAAACAGTGGTGGACAAATTGCTGGGCAGCGAGCATTACGGCGAGCGATGGGCGCGGCTGTGGCTCGATCTGGCGCGCTATGCGGATTCCAACGGCTACGAAAAAGATCGGCCCCGCGTGATGTGGAAGTATCGGGATTGGGTCATCAAGGCGCTCAATGCGAATCTGCCGTTCGATCAATTCACGATTGAGCAATTGGCGGGCGATATGCTCCCCAGGGCAACCATTGACCAAAAGATTGCGACGGGCTTTCATCGCAACACGCTCATCAATCAGGAAGGTGGAATTGACCCGGAGGAAGCACGTTTTGAAATTTTAGTAGATCGTGTAAACACGACGGCGACCGTTTGGCTCGGCTCGACGATGGGCTGCGCGCAATGTCACAACCACAAATACGATCCGTTTTCACAGAAGGATTATTACAAGCTGTATGCCTTCTTCGACAACCACGAATACAAGATTCTGGAACTTGGCAATTCCGAAGGCTGGGTCGTCGAACCAGAACTGGAAATGCCAACACCAGAACAGGCAGCCATGCGCAAACAACTGCGCGATGAAATTGCCAAAGTCGAAACAAAGCTCAAAGCCAATACGCCGGAGTTGACTGCTGCGCAACTCGCCTGGGAGCGCGAGCAGATCAATGAGGCAACCAACTGGACAACGCTGGACCCAAAGGAATTCACATCCACTGGCGGCACGACGTTCACAAAATTGCCGGACCAATCGCTACTCGCAGGCGGAGCCAATCCAGAACGCGAAGAATACCTCATCAAAGCAACCACCCATCTCAAAACCATCACCGGTTTGCGCATCGAAGTTTTGCCCGATGAACGATTACCGCGCGGTGGACCGGGCCGCGATCCGTACGGCAACTTTGTGCTGAGCAAAGTCGAAGTTTCTGCGGCGGGCAAACGCATCGAACTCGCCAAAGCCAAAGTGGACAATGCCGCCGGTTCATTTGACTCTGATCGCTTTTTGTTCGCGCCAATAAAAACGGCGGCAGCCGACAATCCGGGCGGTTGGCAAATTGATGGAACGCGCGATCCAAATGGCCGGATGCCGCGCCAGATGGCGATCAAATTCGATGCGCCCATCGCCAATCTGAACGGCGGCGAATTAACCATCAAGCTTCGTCATTTGGCGGGCGGGTTGGGCCAAGGATTAGGCCGTGTGCGATTGTCCGTCACCAGCGGCGATGACCCTTTGCAAATCGCACGGATTCCGGCGGTACTGAAACCGGTGTTGGCAATTCCAGCGGCAAAACGCAGCGAGAAACAAAATGCGGATATTGCTAAAGTCTTTCGTGATCTCACACCGCTCCTTAAAACTGAGCGCGAACGGTTGCTGGACCTCAGGTATCGGCTCGACAAAATCAAAGTAGTGACCGCGCTGATTATGGGCGAGAAGCAAACGTATGAGCGCCCTTCGACCTGGTTTCACGAACGCGGCGCGTATCTGAGTACAACCGAAAAAGTCTATGCCGCAACGCCTGCCATCCTGCCTCCGTTGCCGGAACACGCCCCCGTCAATCGCCTCGGCCTGGCGCAATGGCTGGTAGACGAAAACAATCCGCTGACCGCGCGTGTCGCCGTCAATCGTTTTTGGGAAGCATTTTTCGGACGCGGTCTGGTGCTGACGAGTGAAGACTTTGGCACACAGGGCGAAACGCCATCGCATCCAGAGTTGCTGGATTGGTTGGCGGTGGAATTTATGCGACCGAGTTCACAGTTAGCAGTTCACAGTTCACCGGAAAAAGGCCGCGAACTGCGAACCGCGAACTGGGATGTCAAAGCCTTGCTCAAAACCATTGTGATGAGCGCGACCTATCGTCAGGCATCGGAGTTCAATCCAAAATCCAAAATCCAAAATCCAAAATCTGATGATCCCGACAATCGCCTGCTCGCACGCGGCCCCCGTTTTCGCGTCGAAGCGGAAAGCGTCCGCGACATCGGCTTAACTGTCAGTGGTCTGTTAAGTCGAAAAATCGGTGGCCCCAGTGTGTTCCCGTTGCAGCCCGAAGGCATCTGGAAAAATCCATATAGCTCGGAAAAATGGCAAACTAGTCAGGGGGAAGATTTATATCGCCGTAGCTTGTATACCTTTATTCGCCGCACCTCCCCGCATCCCGCCATGATGACATTTGACGCGTCCAGCCGCGAAGTCTGCACCGTGCGCCGCCCCCGCACCAATACGCCGCTCCAATCCCTGACATTGCTCAATGATGAAGCCGCGATGGACAACGCGCGCGCGCTGGCTGAACGAATGACGCGTGAGGGCGGTGATGAAGTGAGCGCGCAATTCGTGTACGGCTTTCGTCTCTGTACATCGCGGCGACCGCAAGCATCTGAAATTGAGCGATTGCTTGCACTGTATGAGCAACAATTAAAGCTGTATCGAAACGACGAAAAAGCCGCTTTGAAACTTACCAAAGTGCAACTGCCCTCCAGCACGAAACGGAACCCTGCGGAGCTTGCTGCGCGGGTCATCGTCGCCAACGTTCTCTTGAATTTGGATGAAACGTTGACGAAGGAATAGTTGTCATGAGTGTAGCCGGCTTCATCCCCTGCCCGCTGTGCAAAGGCACGGCGCGTGAAGTGATTTTCACCAAAAAAGGCTTTGATTTGGTACGGTGCGGCAGTTGTAATTTAGCCTACGTCGGCAAACCACCGCCCCCGAAAGAATTGCAAAAGCTATATTCTTTTGAGGCGGGTTATCAGAAAGATGCGGCGAATAGCCATTCTTCTGAGGTGAAGTTTCATACGAAAGCCGCGCAGTTGTCGTATGCCGCGCTGAGCCGCCACAGAAGTCGTGGCAAATTGTTAGACGTCGGTTGTTCTGCCGGGTTCTTTCTCAAGGAAGCACACGCGCACGGTTGGGAAACGTACGGTATCGAGTATTCGCCCGACACCGCCGCCGTCGCCGCCAAACATCCCGGATTACACATCCAGATTGGCACGTTGGAGGCGGCGCATTACGAACCCAAATCATTTGATGTCGTGACATTGTGGGATGTCGTCGAACACGTTCCCGATCCATTGCACACGATGCATGATGTCCATCGCGTGCTGAAAGATGACGGATTAGTAGCGATTTCGACACCCAATATTGACGGACTGTTCCCGCAACTTTCGTATCGTGTGGCGAAGCGGTTGGATTACTGGCCGCACCCGGAACCTCCGCATCATTTAATGCAATTTTCCGGGCAAACGCTGGGGTTGCTGTTGGCGCGCGCGGGCTTTGAAATTGTAGCCACAGCGACGCGCTGCCTCCCGCTTTCGTTTTCGTTTGACCTGAAACATCTGCTGCGGCGCTCGCCCAAGCTCTGGTTGTACACCGCAGCGTTTTTACCAGCCGCCATCATTGGCCCCTGGCTCGGCGCTGGGGATTGGCTATTTGTTTTTGCGAAGAAAAAATAACTCACGAGGAGACCATTCACTATGCTTGCAAAACTGCACAAACCCGCCCTGTTTATTCTCTTGACGATCCTTGTCGCCTTTGGCATCACGGCGATCAGTCAAGTCGTCAATATTCAAGACCTGAAACCATTTGAGCCGCCGAAAAATGAACCCGTAATCATCACGCCCGGCGCAAAAGTGGGCGACCCGCCTTCAGATGCGATTGTGTTATTTGATGGCAAAGATTTGTCCGGCTGGAAGAGCCAACGCGATGGCAGCGAAGCAAAATGGGCCGTCAAAGATGGCTATATGGAAGTAGTACCGCGCACGGGTGGAATTCAAACTAAACAGGAATTCGGCGATTGCCAGTTGCACATCGAATGGGCCGCGCCATCAGTCGTCAAAGGCGAAGGCCAGGGACGCGGCAACAGCGGCATCTTTTTGATGGGCCACTACGAAATTCAAGTGCTGGATTCGTTCCAGAACAAGACCTATTTTCACGGACAGGCCGGTTCAATTTACAAACAACACGCGCCGCTCGTGAACGCCTCGCGCAAGCCCGGCGAATGGCAAACCTACGACATCATTTTCCAATCGCCACAATTTGACGAACAAGGCAAAGTCACACGTTATGCCCGGATGACGGCGTTTCACAATGGCGTGCTGGTTCAAAACAACTCGCAAATATACGGCGAAACATGGCACGACAAACCGGCATTGTACATGGCGCATCCGAACAAAGGTCCATTGGCTTTGCAGGATCACGGCGATCTCGTCCGCTTCCGCAATATCTGGGTACGACCGCTATAAAGTAACGATGAGCAATGGGCGATGAATGATGAATAAAAGAGCGCCTCGACTCTTCGGCATTCATCATTCATCATTCCGCGTTTATCCTTTCTCTCTATGGATCCAATTCAAGCTCTTGGCATCAAAGAAGTCTTGTTGCGTTTGGGAACGGCAGTGCTGGTCGGCTCAGTGCTGGGCTTCAATCGTCGGATTAATAACAAGCCAGCGGGATTGCGCACCCACGCCCTCGTCACGTTGGGCGCGGCAGTGATTACGCTTTCCAGCTTGCACTTTACGGAAGATGGTCATCTGACGGATCCAGACGCGCTGAGCCGGGTCATACAGGGCATCATCACGGGCATCGGATTTCTCGGCGCAGGCGTTATCATTCGGGATGCGACCGGCATTCAGGTGTACGGCTTGACGACGGCGGCGACGGTGTGGGGTGCAGCCAGTTTAGGCATCGCCTGTGGCCTCGGTTATTGGCGGTTTGTCTTGTTATCCGCAGGCGTGATGTTAGTCGTCCTTGTACTCGGGGGATCATTTGAACGGATGATTGAGCGATTTTGGCGCAAGTGGGTTCGGCGCGAAAAAGAATCGCCTTGAGGTTTTTACGATGAGTCAATCAACAACCAGATTACACACCCTGACGCGGCGGCATTTCTTCCAACAAACCGGCTTCGGCATCGGCGCGCTCGCCTTATCGTCATTGCTGAACGAACAGGGCATGGGTGCGGTGATTCCGCCTTCCGCCTTCCGCGCGGCACACACGCTTCTGCCCAAAGCCAAACGCATCATTTACCTGTTTATGGCGGGCGCACCATCACAGTTGGATATGTTCGATTACAAGCCCGCGCTCATCAAACACGATGGTGAGGATTGTCCGGCGGAGTATTTGAAAGGCGAACGATTCGCCTTCACCAAAGGCGTGCCGAAGTTGCAAGCAACGCCGTTCAAGTTTGCGCCGCACGGTCAATCCGGCAATGTGCTTTCCGATGTGTTGCCACATCTCAGCAAACACGCGGATGACCTGACGATCATTCGTTCGATGAAAACCACGCAGTTCAATCACGCCCCCGCGCAGATTTTCATGAACACCGGGCATCAGATCGCCGGACGCCCCAGCTTCGGCGCGTGGATGACCTACGGCCTGGGCAGCGAAAACAAAGACCTCCCCGGCTTCGTCGTATTGATTTCCGGCGCAGCGAATCCTGATGGCGGCAAGACGTGTTGGGGCAGCGGCTTTCTGCCGACCGTGCATCAGGGCGTCGAATTTCGCTCCAAAGGCGATCCCGTGTTGTACGTTTCCAATCCCGAAGGAATTTCCAGCGAAGTGCGCCGCAATTCGCTCGATGCGCTGAAAGATTTGAATGCAATGAAGCAGGCTGAAGTCAACGACCCTGAAATTGCAACGCGCATTGCCGCCTACGAAATGGCGTATCGGATGCAAACCAGCGTGCCGGAATTGAACGACATCTCGAAAGAACCTGCGAGCGTTCACGAAGCGTACGGCACGCAACCCGGCCAAACGAGCTTTGCCAACAATTGCCTGCTCGCGCGCAGACTCGTCGAGCGTGGCACCCGTTTTGTGCAGTTGTATCACTGGGGCTGGGATATGCACGGCAACGGCGTCGGCAATGACATCGTAGCGAAGATGCCGCGGATGTGCCGCGAAATTGATCGCCCGATTTCTGCGCTGCTGACCGACCTCAAGCAACGTGGATTATTGGAAGACACGATTGTGTTATGGGGCGGTGAATTTGGTCGCACGCCCGTCAATGAAGCGCGCGGTGGCTCGAAGCTGATTGGCCGCGACCATCATCCACGCGCCTTCACGATGTGGGCCGCGGGCGGCGGGTTCAAGCCCGGCATCACACACGGCGCGACGGATGAACTCGGCTACAATGTTGTCGAGGATGTCGTCGAAGTCCACGATTTACACGCGACCGTACTGCACTTGATGGGACTGGATCACACGAAATTGACGTACCGTTTTCAGGGCCGAGATTTTCGGCTGACAGATGTGCATGGAAATGTCGTGAAAAAGATACTGGCGTAAGATGGAATTGCACTCCCCAAGAACCGAAGACGGTAATAGCGTCCCCTCAGTAACGACGGCGACTGACAATGATTCATCAGAACTTGAAAAGAGCTTGAAAGACGACCCGTCGCCTGTCTATTTTCTCCGCATTCTCATGGGGATCGGTTCGTTTGTTCTGAGCCATCTGGTTGGAGATTATCTTGAACTCCATCTTTGGTACGGCTTCGCAATTTTCATGGGAATTGTATTAACTTGGATGGGTGCAAGTTTCAAATCCAAGTTTTTTGGCTCCGCAACAGAACGGCGCATCGGGAATTGGTTGTATGCGCTAATCCCCCTGATAATCCTGGCCAGCTTGATTTATGGGTTTGTGTATCGGTACCTTAATGATCTCAATCGTCCTTAACTTGATTGTTACCACCGAACAGCTCTGAGTGTAGATTTCAGCGGATTCATTTTCTTTGCCTCCAACACAATCCGCGCGCACGCTTCTGCATCCGAAAGTGCATCGTGATGTTTCAGGGGGATGTTCAGATGTTCACAGACCAGGTTCAACTTATTCGATGGCAGCCGCCAAACCTGCCGGGCTAATTTCACTGTACAGCGAAATGGCAAAGGTGGTGGTTGTAACCCAGCTTTCAGGCAACACACTTCCAAAACGCCTTTATCAAACGTTGCATTGTGCGCAACGAAGTAATCGGCACCTGACAAAAAGGGTGCCATCTCCGGCCAGAGTTCGCCAAACGTAGGCTGATTCTTGACTTGCTCCCAGGTGATGCCGTGGATGTACGTAAATTGAAAACGGGAGCGCGGTGGGCGAATTAAGGCGTGCGTTTTCGCAACAATCTCATTGCCTTCGACGCGCACTAACGCAACGGAACACGCGCTGTCGCGGCCAAAATCTGCGGTTTCAAAATCAATTGCCACAAAAGCCATAACTACATCGTCAGCACAATCCGCCCGGATAATTTCCCCGCCTGCATCTCGGCGAAGTATTCGTTGATATGTTCCAGCGTTCCGGTTTGGTAATGACATCGCACGCCACCATCTGCCGCCAAGGCCAATACCTCTTGCAAGTCTTTGCGCGTGCCAACCGTGGAAGCCACGATTTTGTATTCGCCTGCGAGCATCGCTTGAATGTTGAGCGGAATCGGTTCCGGCGTCATTCCAACAATCACCAAGGTTCCCGCACGCCTGAGCGAACGCAGCGCGGTTTCGTATGCGGCTTTGCTGCCCGAAGTCACGAGCGCGACGTGCGCGCCGCCGTGCGCTTTGATTTCTTTGTGCGCCTGCGTCGTCGCGGCATTGACCGTCCAATCCGCGCCACATTCCGTCGCCAGTTGCAACTTGTCATCCGCGACATCCACCGCGCCGACGACCAAGCCAAGTTTCTTGCCAATCTGTACGGCCAAATGGCCTAACCCACCTACGCCAAACACGGTCAACGTTTCGCCCGGCTTCATTCCCGCATCTTTGATCGCGCGATAAACCGTCACGCCTGCGCACAATAACGGCGCAGACTCTTCAAAGCTGAGCGCATCCGGCAATTTTACGGTATGGCTCGCCTGGGCTTTGGCATATTCCGCGTAGCCGCCATCTACCATCACGCCCGTGATTTGCTGTTTGCCACAAAGCGTTTCGCGGCCCGATTGGCAATATTCGCAAACGCCGCAGGTGTGATGTAACCACGGCACGCCAACGCGGTCTCCGATGGCGAAGCCTTCGACGCCCTCGCCAATGCCCGCGACGGTTCCAGTGATTTCGTGACCGAGGACCAACGGAAATTTTGCCGCGCGCTTGAGCATCTCCCATTCACCTGAAGCGATGTGCAAATCCGAATGGCAAACGCCACTCGCCGCGATTTTAATCAGCAATTCGCCCGCGTCCGGCGTCGGAGTGGGTACATCTTCAAGTGTGAGCGGTTGTGCAAAGTCGTGGAGAATCGCAGCTTTCATAAATCTCGAAATCCTTATTTATCCACGAAGGATCACGAAGATTTTTCGACAGGATTCACAGGATGTACAAGATTCATTTCCGTTGCTCTATCGTCCTGTTTACTTTGTCAGTCCTGTCTGATTTTCTTCGTGCCTCTTCGTGTGCCTTCGTGAATGAAAAAACTACAATCGCGGTGCCGGTGGTTTGTTTGGTTTGTCCCACGCATTCGCGCCTTTGATCTTCAGTTTGCGCTTGTACACTTTATCGCCCGCCGTCACGAACAGCGTATCGAAATTCGGGCCACCAAACGTCAAATTACTACTCTTGCCATTTGGTGTGGGAAGGATCGCGTTCACACGCCCGGCCTGATCGCAAATCTGAACGCCGATGCGTGTGGCAACATACAAACGACCATCACGATCTACGCGCATGCCATCGGCCCCGCTGTCATCGGCCATATCTGAAACATGCAGCCAATAATATTTCTGCTTGTGTGCGAGCGTGCCATCCGGTTGGATTTGATAACTCCAAACCCAATGCGTGCGCATCTCGGCGACATATAGCAACGTCTGATCCGGCGAGAGCGTGATGCCATTGGAAAAGCGCAACCCCGTGTCTACGATCTTTTTCTCGCCGTTCGGTTTAATCAGCCAGATGTTGCTTTGCGGATCATAGCCTTTCGGGTCAGTCACATAAATGTTGCCGTTGTTGGCGACGACGATGTCATTGCCTTTCAATTCGCTGGTGACGGTCGTCACTTGCCCATTGGTGTCGTAAGCGAAAACTTTTTGCCCATTGCTGGCGGCTCCGTACAGCTTGCCATCCGGCCCAAACGCCATCCCATACACGCCCTGCGTGTTCGTGGCGAATTCGGTCAGCTTGCCGTCCAATGCGACTTTCCAGATGTTGTTGCTGGAACCATCCGCAAAAAAGACTTCGCCTTTGGCATTAGCAACCGGGCCTTCGCTAAACCGGTAGCCTTCGCCCACGAGTTGCCAGCCCTCACCGGGAATCAACAGCTCATTGAGCGTGTTGTTTTTACTGGTGCCGACTTTGACCGGGTTTGGCCAATCTTTCCAGAGCCATTTGATCGCATCAGGAAACAACGCCGTGCCGTGCCGCCCGTTGTGCGCGCCTTCGCCCCAGACGTGTTGCACTTCGTAACCCGCCCAGGTCAACGCACGCTCCATCGTCTGATTCGCCATCCACCAATCGCCGCCGTAAATATTCAAATCGTTCGCGCCGTCCTGCAAAAACACGCGCAACGGCTTCGGCTCGTATTTGCGCAGCAGAGTGTGAATGCGGTCGCCGCCACGCAATCCGACGTACGTGCCGATGGTACTGAAAACACGGCTGAACGCGTCGGGTCGCTCCCACGCGGCAGTAAACGCCGCAATCGCGCCGCTCGACGAACCGCCAATCGCACGGTCATTGCCGCTCTTGGAAAGCCGAATAGCGCGCCCGTCTGACGTTTTTTTGGTTTCGACATCGGGCAGGAGTTCTTCGAGAATGAACCGCGCGTAGTTGTCGCCCAGTCCATCGTATTCATAGCTGCGATTGAAGCGATCCAGCGCCGCGTTGGCATCTGCCGCGCGCACTCTGCCGTGCATCACAAAGACACCAATCGTGATGGGGATTTCTTTTTTGTGAATCAGATTGTCAAACACAACGGGCGCGTTCCATTGCACACCATCCTGGTTCACATACACACAGGCAGGCGTGTCGGGCTTGTATTGCGCCGGAACATAGATCGTGACTTCGCGCCAAGTGCCAGGAAAGATTTTGGAGTTCTCAAACGTGTATTTGATGATCTCACCTTTTGGCACACCTGGCTGCACTTGCGAATCAGGATGCGCAGGGTAGGTTTCCTGCGGCTGATTCGGTTGAGCTGAAATTGCAACTGCGAGGGAGATGATGACAAGAGCAAATCGGAGCAGTCTCATGCTGATTATCCTTTCAGAGTGAACTCATTTTTCAGTTTCAATTTTCAATTTTTCAGTTGTCAGCTTTCAACGCGCTAGCCGCAGCCAATGGCAGATAAAAAATGACAAGTGGAAAATGGAAAATAAAGATTTTGCTACCCGGCAATCGTGATCCCGCCATCAATCACGATCTGTTGTCCGGTCGTCCATGCGCCAGCTTTCGACGCCAAAAAGACTGCCGCGCCTGCGATGTCTTCGACTTCTCCAATGCGGCGCAAGGGTGTCGTCGCTTCGGCGTGCGCCAGCAGTTTTGGGTTTTCCCACAAGGCTTTCGCAAAGTCGGTTCGCACCAATCCCGGAGCAATCGCGTTGACGCGAATGTTGTGCGGTCCCCATTCGACGGCGAGGTTGCGTACCAATTGAAAATCTGCCGCCTTGGAAATGCAGTACAAACCAAGCGTCGTCGAACCTTTCAGCCCACCGATGCTGGACACGATGATGACGCTGCCGTCTTTGCGCTCGGCCATTTCGGGCAAGACCATATTGCAGAGCCAGAGGTTGCTCTGAATATTGGTCCCCATCACTTTCGTGAAGACCTCATCACTCGCCCCCGCCATCGGGCCGTAGTACGGATTCAGCGCCGCATTGCAAACGAGAATATCAATCTGCCCATACGCTTTACGCGCTTCGGCGACAAGGTTTTCAAGCTGGTCTTTCTTGCTAATGTTGCACGGAATCGCCGTCGCTTCGAGTCCTTCCGCCCGCAGCGCCTGCGTGACTTCTTCGCAGGCTTCAATCTTGCGCGAAGAGATCACCACTTTCGCACCCGCACGCGCGAGTTCTTCCGCGATGGAACGCCCGATGCCGCGCGTAGAGCCAGTAACGATGGCGACTTTGCCCGTGAGATCAAAGAGTGAACTTGGCATAAAAAATCCTTTCAAGGAAATCAAAAGGCAAATATCAAAAGGCAAAAGGTCGGCACTTTATTTTTCTTACAAATCCAGAAGAAGAACTGTGCTTTTCGATTCTTATCGTCATCTGAAAAACTCTTCCGACCTTTTGCCTTTTGATATTTGCCTTTTGCCTTTTGATTTGAAGCGTAGCCTTTTGATTTACCGATAGGTGTGATACTTCGGATCATCCAAATGCGGCACAGCATTGAATGAATCCAAGGTGAAACGACCTTGGGAAAACACGATTTCGTTGAGCGCACAATTGCGAATGCGCCAGTTGAATTCAATCACCATCTCTTCTGCCGCTTTGGCCGCCAATTGCACCGAAACGGAAATTGCACCGCCGGAACTGAACACAGCGACCCGGCTCCCACTTGATGCATCCTTTGTTGCCCGTTCCAATCCGCGCCGCACCCGTGTGTGAAACTCCCGGAACGATTCCACGCGCGGAGACAGCACTTCGCCGCGCAACCATTTGGCA